>NZ_JAVIHI010000003.1:0-119564 GCF_036680365.1 Streptococcus sp. SS-4456
CTCAAAATTCCTGTTTGGGCTAGCCCAAACAACTTAACCTCTGGAACTCTAGTTATCAATGAACTTGTTGCACTTGACTTGACAACGTGCGTATTTTGTACGATAGCCAATTTGTAAAATTTTTCCATCTTGAATCAAGAGAGGACGTTTAATCAACATACCATCATTAGCTAATAAGTCTAATGCTTGGTCCACTGTCAGACTATCAAATTTATCTTTCAGACCAAGTTCACGGTAGCTATTGCCGGAGGTATTGAAATACTTCTTCAAATCAAAACCCGTTGCTTCCATCCAGGATTTGAGCTGATCTGCACTGGGAGGAGTTGTCTTGATATCAATAGCTTCAAATTCCAAGCCCAAACTTTTCAGCTCTGCTTTTGCTGCTCGACAGGTCGAACATTTAGGATACTCATAATATAAAATCATTTTTTCACCTCAAAGTGTGGATTTTCATGTTGCAAGAGCCAGATCTTCTTGTCCAAGCCACCTGCATAACCTGTCAACTGTCCCTTTTGATTGAGAACACGATGACAGGGAACAATGATAGAGTAGGGATTACGCCCAATCGCTCCCCCCACAGCCTGACCAGAACCCTGACCAAGTTGCTGGGCAAGCTGCCCGTAGCTAGTAGTCTGGCCATGCGGTATCTCTTTTAATAGCTGCCAGACTTTTTCCTGAAATTCCGTTCCAATAGCATCAAGTTGAAGGTAAGAAAAATCCACTTCTTGACCTGAAAAATAAGCATCCAATAGTTGCTTTGTCTGGTCTAATATAGGATGTGAACCTATAACTGCCTGTTCTGTTAGCCCCCGTTCAAAAAACTTCTGGTCCTCAAACCAGGCACCGCGCAAGCCTTTATCACCGGCGACTAGGGATATTGCCCCTAGCGGACTCTGGTAGATTGTTTTTACATACATACCTAATTTTTATTTTTAATAACACGAACCTTGACAATAGCATCCGTTGCTTCAAAATTAGCAACCAAAGCGTCAATTTTACTCTT
The DNA here is from genome assembly GCF_036680365.1 of Streptococcus sp. SS-4456. Classification (NCBI taxonomy): domain Bacteria; kingdom Bacillati; phylum Bacillota; class Bacilli; order Lactobacillales; family Streptococcaceae; genus Streptococcus; species Streptococcus sp. SS-4456. Next base: position 1,004 of record NZ_JAVIHI010000003.1, read on the forward strand.
ATCTGCCTCATCCAAGTCTAGCAAGGTATAGGCATAGTCACCTTTTGACTTGTTGATGATATTGTCAATGTTAATGCCCAATTCAGACACGGCTGTAGTAATTTTTGCTACCATATTTGGAATATTCTTGTTAATCAAGGTGATACGATAGGGAGCATCCAAAAATTGTTTGACATTTGGGAAATTGACTGAGTTAATGATTTCACCTGTCTCCATAAAGCGACGAATGGTCTGACCAGCTGCAATGGCACAGTTAAGTTCTGCTTCTTCTGTTGAGCCTCCAACGTGTGGGAAGACGATAATATTGTCCTTATTAAGCACCTCTTCGGTACCAAAGTCAGTAATGTACTTCTTGATAACCCCTGCTTCAATAGCTTCAAACAAGTCGGCATTGTTGACCAATTCACCACGGGCAAAGTTAATCAAGGTTGTCCCTTTTTTCATTTGACCAAAACTGTCCGCATTGAACAAATCACGGGTCTTATCCGTCAACGGAACATGGACAGTGATATAGTCGGCATTGGTAAAGATTTCCTTCAAATCATCTACTCGTTTGACGTGACTTGAGATACTCCATGCCGTTTCAATCGATACATAAGGGTCGTAGCCAAGAACATTCATGCCTAGACGGCGAGCATCGTTGGCAATACGAGCACCGATAGCACCGAGTCCGATAACACCAAGGGTTTTGCCTGAAATTTCAGTCCCTGCAAACTGCTTCTTACCTGCCTCAACTTGTTTTGGCACATCATCACCTGACAAGGTATTGGTCCAAGCTGTCGCTCCGATATAGTCACGCGCAGACAAGAGGATAGAGGCAATGACTGCTTCTTTTACGGCGTTGGCATTGGCTCCAGGAGTATTGAAGACCACAATCCCTTTCTCAGTTGCTTCTTCGATAGGAATATTATTTGTTCCTGCGCCAGCACGTGCAATGGCCTTGAGATTTTCAGGAAAATCAAAGCCATGCAAGTTTTCAGAACGGATGATAAAGGCATCTGGATTTGCTGCATGATCTCCGTCAATCTGGAAACGATTGCCCAATTCCTTGAGACCAACTTGGTTAATATTGTTAAATGTTCGTACGCTAAATACCATTATTCTTACCTAAAAAGGCGGAAGAGCCTCCGCCTGACTTTCTTTCATATTTTTAATTATTTCCAAGCAACCAACGATCGTCTTCACTAATCTCCTGATACAGACTGCGTTCGCTCTTATGCTTGATTTTTTGGTAGGCTAGTCGTTCACCGTCCAAGGGCACCTTGCCACAATAGACAAAACCTAGTTTTTCCAGAATATGTTGCATGGGCAGATTTTTCTCATGGGTGTCACAGCGGAAATCCGGTCCCTTTTGCCCTTCAATAATCCCTTGCAGGAAGGTCTGAACCACACCTTTCCCCTGATAGTCCTTAGCTACTGCCACTCGATGAATGGTTGTATAAAGGGGATTATTGTGCTGCCACTTGCCATCATAGATGGCTTCATAGGCAGCCTCGGTCCCACGAAAGACAGCCGCATAAACCGCAACTTTACCGTCCACCAGACCAACATAGCCCTTGCCACTTAAAATATCATCAATAATTATTTCTTGGTCAGGATAGACTCCTTGCCATTGGCTACTGCCAGAAGCTGCCAAGAAAGCCTTGGCCTGATCCATAATCTGACAAATTGATCCTACTTCATTGGGATGTGCAAGACGGATTTCCATTAGGCATTCTCCGCTGCAAATTTCTTCATGAAGTCAATCAAGTCGACCACACCTTGGCGTGGGAAGGCATTGTAAAGCGAAGCCCGCATACCGCCAACAGAACGGTGTCCCTTGATGTTCTTGAAGCCTGCTGCTGATGCTTCTTTAACGAACTTGGCATCCAATTCCTCGCTTGGTGAAACGAATGGAATATTGGCTACTGAACGCTCTTCTTTTTTACGAACAGGATTTTGGTAGAAATTAGACTGATCAATGTAGTCATAAAGCAAGCCAGACTTTTCGCGGTTGATTTTTTCCATTTCATCCACACCACCGATTTCTTTGACCCATTCAAAGACTAGCTTAGAAATGTAGATAGAGTATGCAGGCGGCGTGTTATATAGTGACTCATTTTCTGCTTGAATACGGTAGTCCAACATACTTGAAAGCATTGGTTGGTCGTTGAGGAAATCCTCACGCACAATGACAACAGTCACACCAGCAGGACCAATGTTCTTCTGAGCCCCTGCATAAATCATGGCAAAATCTTCTACATTGTAGCGAGCCGCCAAGATGTTTGAAGACATGTCACCGATAACTGGAACACCGTTGGTATCAGGTATATTGTAAACAGCCGTACCTTCGATGGTATTGTTGGTTGTCAAGTGCACATAAGCTGCGTTTGAATCGATATCGTTCTTATCAAAGGTTGGCAATTCTGCATAGGTAATATCTTCAGTAGAGCCCAACAAAATTGGTTCAAAGTCAATAGTCTTAGACAATTTTACAGCCTCAGTATAGGCTTTTTTGCCCCATGAACCACCTGCTAAATAGTAGGCTTTTTTACCTTGGGCAAAATTGAGAGGAATCATTGTAAATTCCAAAGATGCTCCACCTTGCAAGAAAATAACTTTATAGTTATCCGGAATAGCCATGAGTTCTCGCAGTGTTGCTTCAGCGCCTTTGATAATATCATCGAAGTCTTTGGAGCGATGGGACATCTCCAAAACACTCATTCCCGAACCATTGTAATCCAAGAATTCAGCTTGGGCGCGTTCAAGCACTGGTTTTGGCAATACTGCAGGACCTGCAGAGAAGTTGTAGATTGTCATAAAATCCCTCCAAAAATGTAATGTGTTCATTATATCACAAGAATTCAGAAAATTCCATAAAATATACTGAATTCTCAGAAAAGGTACGGAAAATTCCGAAAAACTAAAAAGACCAGGCTCAGCCTAGTCCATGATATACATCATATACTTCTTGTTTTTTGAGTTGGTAACGTTTGGCTACTTCCTTTATAGCCTGATTAGGTTTGCGTCCAGCTGCGATTTCTTTTTCAACCTCAGCTTTCAAATCCACATCATCTGCTGATGGCAATACTACTTCTCCAGCACCTGCCACAATAATTAAACACTCTCCCTTAAGAGGATTTTCTTCCAGATACTCTAGTAATTCGGAAATGCTTCCTCTCTGGTATTCTTCGTATAACTTGGTCAATTCGCGAACAACCGTTACCTGGCGATCTCCATAGACAGAAAGCATGTTCTCCAAGGTATCTGCAACACGATAAGGAGACTCATAGAAAATCTGCGTTTCAGGATAGGCACGCTTTTCTTGGTAAAAATCCTTTTGCTGCCCTGCTTTTCTCGGTAAAAATCCGTAGAAAATATGGGGTTGTGGTGCCAAACCTGAGGCAATCAAGGCTGTAATCCCTGCAGATGCACCGGGCAATGCCACAACAGGAATATTTTCTGCAATAGCTGCCTTTACTAAGTCATGACCAGGATCAGAGATAGAAGGTAAACCTGCATCAGAAACCTGCGCAATGGATTGACCTGACTTGAGCCAATCAATCAAGACAGGAATTTTTTCATGGGCATTGTGTTCATGAAAGGAAGTTTGCCGAGTATTTATCTCAAAATGTTTGAGCAGAAGTCCTGTGTTACGGGTATCCTCTGCTGCGATCACATCGACTTCTTTCAAGGTTTGAACAGCTCTAAAGGTCATGTCCTGCAAATTACCTATTGGAGTTGGAACCAAATAAAGACTCCCAAAACTTGTCTGCCCCTTAAATGATTTTTGTACTTTCATCTTAATCTCGATTCAATAATTCAATACAAAACATGCATGGCTCATCATTGTCCCTACGTTGTCCATAAGAAAAGGTACAGATATGGAAGCCATCTTCGTAAATATTTTCCAAATTTTCCTTACCAAAATTGGAAGACTTATGGCCTGTCTTATCTTCTTTTTCAAGACGCTCTCTTAGTTTAGAATTTTCTAAACGGAGAGTCGTATTTTCGTCAATGACACCCTGTAAATGTTTTTTTATGGCATCAACTTCTGCCAAGGTAGTCAATAGATTCTGTGAAAAATCATCAAGGGCATCAAAAATTTCTTTCTTATCCATGGTCTTCCTTTCTGTTTATTTTAGAGTCAAAAATTCTAAACTATTTTGTAGACTAACATTGGCCTGCCACATGTGTTTGGCTTTCAAGACTGCATCCATTTGTTCTCGTGCACTTTCCTCCATCATCTTCTCAGCCAACAATAAACTGAGCAAGTCAAACAAGCGCCCCTGCTCTGCTTTTTCCAAAGCCAATGCAACTAAAGTCCCTACCTGCAAATAAGCTTGATTAGGGTTGCCAAGGAGCAAATCAATAAACTTTTTGGACTGGCCAATTAAGTCTAGGAAATTCTTATTTTCTGCTAACTTTCTTGCCTCTTCTTGACTGGAGACCAATCGAGCCAATAGAGATGCTTCAGATTTCAACAAGCCCTCTTCTTCCAACATGCGTTCCAAGGCTGGCAGATTTTTAGGGAAACCAATTATCTGAGTCCGGCTCTTGATGGTTGGAAGCACTGCTTCTTCCTGATTGGTCAGGAGAAAAATATGAATGTCCGATTGAGGCTCTTCAATCACTTTAAGGAGAGAATTGGCTGCATTTGCATGCATTTTATCTGCATCCCTAATGATGAAAACTTGCTTACTAGATTCAAAACCAGATTGGGAAAAATTCTTGACCAATTCACGAACAGTTTCAGTCTTGATGATATTGCCCTGTGGAGCTAGCAAGGTCGCATCTGAAAACTCACCCGCTTCAATCAAACGACAAGTTCGACAATTCTGACAAGGTAACACACCTACTTTTTCCCCACAAAATAAGGACTGGCTGAGAATAATAGCCATCTCATAACTGGCAAAATCACCAGAAAACAGATAGGCATGGGCAAGACGATTTTGCTCTAAAATGGTAAAAAATCGTTGAAATACGATAGGCTGTAAAGCTTTTAGTTCCTCAATCTTCATGTTCTCTCTGCAAACCGTTTCTTAATGACTGCCAATGCATCTGCAACAACTGCTTCTAAGGGCTGACTAGCATCAATCTTGACCAAACGCTCTGGCTCTTTTTCTAAAATACTGAGATAGCCCTGCCGAACCCGCTTATGCATATCTGCCTTTTCCATGTCCAGACGATCCACATCTCGATCCGCATTGCGAGCAATTCGAGCTAGGCCCTCTTCTGCGTCAATGTCAAAATAGAGGGTCAAATCAGGTTTCAGACCATCAGTCGCAAACTGGTTGAGCCAATCAATATCAGCCACATCCAAGCCCCTTCCAAAGCCTTGATAAGCAATGGAAGAATCGATAAAGCGATCAATTAAAAGTAACTTGCCCTCAGCCAAGGGAGGTAAGATTTTTTCTTTCAAATGCTGACGACGGGCTGCGATAAAGAGTAAAAGCTCTGTCTTATCATCCATTGCAGTATTGGCAGGATTGAGAATAATATTGCGAATCTCCTCAGCAATGGCCACTCCACCTGGTTCTCTTGTTGTCACCACTTCTGGTACTAACTCCTGCAAGGCTGGTAACAATTCCTGCAAAACCGTTGTCTTTCCAGCCCCATCTGGACCTTCAAATGTAACAAAAAAACCCTTACTCATCTTTCCCTCACTTATTAGATATTCATTCCATTTTACCAAAAAATAGGCAAAAAATCACTTGAAAAATGGACTTGTTTTTTATATGAAAATCTTTTACAATTGATATATAGATTTCTTGGGAGGGCCTTATGATTCGTATAAAGAATATAGTCTTGATTTTGCTTGGTGCTGGTCTATTTGCCTTTGGACTAAATTACCTCATCATGCCCAATCGCTTGTTTGAGGGAGGAGCGACTGGACTAGCACTCATTATTTATTACCTATTCCATATTCAACCATGGGTAATGAATATTGTGATTAACATTCCCTTGTTTATTCTTGGTTGGAAAATATTAGGTAAAAAAACTCTCTATCTCAGTATTTTAGGGACCTTGGCTGTTACTGTTTGGCTGGCCATTTTTGAAAAAATCCCTTTCTCCATCAATCTCCAGCAAGACTTGATTTTGGTCAGTATCTTAGGAGGTATACTGATGGGGTTGGGGCTGGGAACCATCTTTCGTTCAGGGGGAACAACTGGCGGAAGTGATATTATCGCCCGCATCGGTCATAAATACACTCCATATTCTATTGGACAAATTATCCTAGCCATTGATATCCTAATTCTAACTTTAATTGTCATTGTCTTTAAGGATCTACGAACTGTCCTATATACCTTGATGATGGTAGCCATCGCTTCCCGTGTCATTGACTTTGTCACTGAGGGTGGATATGGTAGCAAGGGAGTGATGATTGTTTCACAAAAATCCGAACAACTTGCTCAAGCCATTGATAGTGAAATTGAACGCGGTGTTACCTTTATCAAAGCCCAAGGCTTCTACAGCAAGACCGATATCAATATGATCTACTCTGTCGTCTATAAAAGTCAATTACAAGAAATGAAGGAACTCATTCATCGCATCGATCCCCACGCCTTTATCACCATAACAGATGCACATGAAGTTTTAGGTGAGGGATTTACACTGGACCGTGATAAAAAACCTCTGGAACGTAACTAACATGAAAACTGCAGACTCAAAAAATCTGCAGTTTTTGTATTATTGAGTTGTTTCAAGTGGTTGTTCCGCAGATTGACCGCAGTTGTCAAAATTCCAGCAAATACGTTTTTTTATTCAGCTGGTTCAATTGGCTGTTCTGCCTCTGACTGAGCCGCCTTACCTTGATCCAATAAGGCAGCGATAATCTTTTGATCACGTAATTTAACAGAATCATTGATGGTTTCTGCAGAGCGGATAATGGCTGCTTCCAGCTCACGACGTTTTTGACGACCTTCGTCAATAGCCGCAATAATACCATTGTTCTGGGCGACCAAACTCTCTGCCAACTTAGTAACAGAAGCTACTGAAAGGGTTGGATTTTGAGCGGTGCGCTCCATCATCGGAATGGCTTCTTTTGATGTATCCGCTAGCATTTGAAGAGCTGCATTGTTGGCATTGACGATGGCATCTGCTGTCTGACTAGACTTGATAGACTGTTGGAGGATACCCAACTGGGCAATAGACAGCTTCATTGTCGGAATGGTATTGCGGCGCAACATACCTAGACGTTGCTTCATATCCGACGAAACTTTGACAAGGTTGCGCATTTGTGGTGTTGTTGTCCAGGCAACATAAAGGCGACTCATGTATTCTGAGTGTTGTTGTTCCAGAATATTTGCAACTTCCGTCACACGCGCCAGCTTTTCAGAAGCTACTTGATAATCTACCGTAGTTGGTTGCAGACCTGCCAAGCGTTCCTGCTCAGCTTTTGCCCGCTGGGCAGCCTCTTGACCAGTCGCTTCGATAAAGGCAATCACTCCGACTAGATTTTCAATAGACTTGGTATTGTTCTCAATCAAGAGCTCCGCAGATACGATGTTGCGGGACAAGACTTCTTCTTGCTTGACCACGCTGGCTGCCATGCTGTCCATTTTCTTTTCAATGGTCTGCGAATCAAAGTAAAATTCCTGCAAATCATTTTTTGTCTGCTTAAACAAGCGTTGGAAAAAACCTGGTTTCTTTTCCAACTCAGCAGTTGTCGCAATGTCCTTGTACTTAGCCACAAAGCCATTCAATTCACGGTTGGTGTTGGCCAAGAGCTCATCCACCTGTGGAATTTCAATCTTTTTCTGTTCAGACAGAATGTGGTTGACCGTCGCATTGACTTCCTCCACAGCTTCCTTGCCGAAGTCCAAGAGTGCATTCTGGTTGGCCAAGAAATTATCCACCAATTGTGGTGCTTTGGCACGGATGCCTGTCTGTTGTTCTGGGGTCAATTGAGCCAAGAAAGAGACCTTGGTAGTATCCCCAGCTGGTGTTGCTTGAATGATTTCCGTGGTCTTGTCCTTGGTTGACAAACTGTTGTTGGCAATCTGATCAATATCGAAATTAAATCCTGACATCTTATCCCTCTTTCTTCTTCATCATGCGCAGGCTGATTTCAAAATCCTGCATATCTGCTTCGTTAAATTGTTTAATGGTATCGTCCAAATCCCTGTCAAAGGTTTCCAGAGCCAGCTTGGCCTGGGCCAGTCGCTCCTCTGCATTGAAAAAATCTTTTGGAGATTCCTTGATTTTCAAATAACCTTGTAAAATATCCCTAAAGCGGCTCATATTGGCTTCATGAATAGCTGTCAACTCTTCCCGCTTATCTGGCATATTTTCAAGTTTTTCCAGTATAACTTGGTTGTCCCTTTGAATATTGCAATAAGTTTCAAGAATTTCAGGAGCCAATTCTGCAATATAGGCTTGCTCGTCCCCAGGTTTAGCTTGCCTAGGAGGACGCTCACTTTTCAGATTATCATGACTTTCAGTAAAGGAGGAAGTCTGCTCAGGTATTTTTAATTGATATTTTAGTTGCAAGGTATCGACAATTTCCTTGCTTTGAAAGGCATCCAGGTATTTGCCATTCTTTTGATACAATTGGTCTAATTCAAATAATTCTCCCAAGATGCGACTACGCAAGCTTAAAACTGCTTTATCCTCACCATTTTCCGCCAACAATTGCTGGTGTTTTTCAAAACCAGACCGAATACTGAGTTGGAGGGTCTGCAAGCGGTTGATTTTATCCCCATGCAAAAAACGGTTGATATTATCACGCTGGAAAAGCTTACCAAGCATTGGTAAGACAACTTTCCCTAGAATTTTGAACAAACCGAAGACTAGAACAAGCAGGATACTCTCTATATCGTCATCTCTATACTTTTTGTATTTCTTATATCCCATACTTCCTCCTCTCGTAATCCCTTTTATTATACCATATAACTAATTTGTCTAGTCAAAACTTCTTTACAAAAAGAAGAAAAAGCCGAGAAATCTCGACTTTTAGATATTTTTTGCAACAGTTGGTACTAGACTATCAATTTGCAAACCCGCACCCTCGAATAGGCTACGAACTTCTTCTACATCTACCTTACCATCAATTTGGACTTCAATCACAACCTTGCCTGACTTAGTCGCTAGTTGGACAGTAGAAACAATATTATATTCTTTATCAGCTACCAGACGGATGATTTTTTCTAACTCCCCTGCCTTATTTTCCACAAGGAAACGTGCACGAACACCTTCTTCGCCATAACCTGACACATGGAGAAAGGCTGCAAATACATCTCGGTCAGTAATGACGCCATAGAGTTGTCCATTATCCACTACAGGCAAGATACCGACCTTGTTTTTGTACATAAGATAGACAGCATCTTCCAAACTAGCATAGCCTGAAACAGTGATGACATTTTTTATCATGACATCCTTGACCTTAGTCTTGTTCAGAAGATAGTTCATCTCGTAGATAGATAAACTGGTTGCCTTAGATGGACTGGCTTCAGCAATGGTTCCTTCCGTCACCAAGCCGACTAATTTGTCATTTTCAATTACAGGCAAACGGTGCAGGCCTTGCTCACGCATCAAATCAGCCGCATGGGCAATGGTTGTATCTGGTGAAATGTAAACAACTTTGCGGGTCATAAAATCTTTAACTGACATAGGATTTCCTCCTCGTATTTTCCTACTTCAATTATAGCACAATGAGAAAACGATTTCAATATTTTGTGAAAAGAAATGAAAATTAGGGCGGATAATCAGCAGAAAGATTTGCTAAGCCAAGACCTCTTTTATTGAAGGGAGACTAGACAGCTACTGTTCTCCATTTTGACTTCCTCCTCTGTCCATGTCTTTCTATCCAGCAGGTGTTCTGCCTTTTCAATAACATCTGATGTAGCTTGACTAAATTTCGATTGGCAAATAGTAAAAATGTAGGCGAAAGCAAGAAGACTTAGATAATCTCCAAAATCTTTTAACTATCTAAAAACTTTCTAAAATTTTATCAATCTTAACCATCGCTTTATCATAGATAGCCTGAGCCTGACTTGGATTAGCAGATTGCCCTTCGATAAAGACCTGATGAATGTCTTCAAAGCCTAAAAATTCAAAGATAGATTTAATATACTGGGCGGCTGGATCCTGACCTGCATAAACACCACCATTGGACTGGATGTGCAGGAGTTTTTTTCCTTTGACCAATCCGATAGATCCTTCCGGTCCATACTTGAAGGTCTGGCCTGCTACATTGATGGTATTGACCCAGGACACCAGCTGACTGGGTACATTGAGGTTCCATAGAGGGTTGATGACGACAATAGCATCTGCGGCTAAAAATTGCTTAGTTAACTCATTATAGCGTTCTAGACGTTCGGCTTGTTCTGGATTGATTTCTACTCCCTTCTTAGCTGCTTCCATTGCTTCAAATAGGGGCTTGTCCAAGGCTGGAATCTGGTCCTCAAAGACATCCACTACTTCTATCTTATCCTCTGGGTGCAAACTGGCGTACCGAGTTTGAAACTCTTCCAAGGCTCGTAAGGCGTAGGATTTTTGTGCATCGAGGGGATGGGCTTTTACAATCAGTAGAGTTGCCATAATATTTCTCCTTATTATCACTAATTATCGGTAGTTCTATTCTACTCTTTTTGATTTGAATTTCAAATCACCTGCTCACAGCAAGAGGCTGGTCAACCAGCCTCTGCTTTTCTTGTTTGTTTCTTATTTTAAATAAGTATAAGCAACGCAGCCTAAACTATCAACAGCCGTAAAACCGAGTGCTTCATAGAATGACCTTGTTTTCTCAGTATTATCCGTCAAAAGATGAAGCTGATAAATACCTTGAAAGTATGCAATAGCTTGTTCCAGGAGTTGGCGTCCAATCCCTTGTCGCTGATAAGCGGGCAGGACTAAAATATCCTGAATGAAAACGATTGAATGCCCGTCACCAACTGCTCGCAAGAGACCCGCTAGACGGTCACCGTCAAAGGCAGCAAGAACAAACAGGCTATGTTTCAAGGCCTTCTGTAACATGGTAGGCCGGTCAGTATAATTTGTCCAACCAACTGAATCATAGATTTCAAGGACTGCTTGAAAATCAAGTTGAGGATTTTGTTTGTAAGTAATCATGTCTTTCTCCTTTGTATTGTTTTTTAGAATACAAAAGCTTTATCCATTGTCAAAATGCCCATAGTCAACCCTCCTGTTTTACTACTTCTAGTATAACAAAAACTGCTCCAATTATGAAGCAGTTTTGTAACGACGATAAAAATAATAGAGACTCAAGGTTATGACAGATATACCAAACAAAATCAGCACAAGGATAGATAGGGATGGTGAGCCTATTAGACTAACTAGCAACAATAATCCACCAATAATGAAGAGATAGCCTGCCTGCTTTCTTCCCTTTCGTTCTATTTCATTGGTCTTGCTATCCAATTCCTCCTTGGGTAAATAATTCCCTATTAGCATATAGACGATAGCCAGCAGTCCAATGACAAGCCTACGGTAATCTAATTCTCCTCCTAAATTATACCAGAGTAAAGAAACTTGAATGATGAGAGCCAGTAGCGGAAAAAGCCATTTGACCACTCGAATGACTGGTGTTTTCCCTATCCCTTTCACATCATAAAGTACACAAATGAATAGGTGAACACAAAAGAATAGTAGCGGTGTCAAAATTGTCACCATATACTTGGCCATAGTGCCATTTGGCTCACCATTTACCCAAAAATGCGTTACCATGGTATCCGGCAATGCTCCATAGTAATAAATCGTCAATAAAGCAATCAGTAGGAATATACTAGAAGTTGCAAATAAGGTTTTTATGTCAATTTTCTTCATCTTGTTGCCCTCCAAAACTTGCAATCCAAACCAAGACTTCTTCAAAGACCGTATAGTTTAGACGATAATAAATAAAATTTTTCTGCTTTTCCTCCAAAATTAATCCAGCTTTTTTCAAAGTGGATAAATGATGAGAAACTGTTGCTCCTGTTAATTGAAATTGTTCTACAATTTCCCCAGCAGACTTCGGCCCCGACTTAAGACTATCTAGAATTTGCCTACGAATAGGAGCAGAAATTGCCTTCAAGGTTTCAGACAATCCCATAATAAGCCTCCTTGTCCATCTATTTAGAAATATTTCTAAATAGAATTATACTCTGTTTTTATTGTTTGTCAAGAACTATTTCGATTATTTTCTAAATAGATTTCAAAAAAAACAGACCACTCTTTATGGTCTGTCAAATCCGGCTTATCTCTCACCCTTATTGCGAATTACAAAGCCTGTTTGCTTTTCGCTTGAAGTGCGTTGGTGTGGTTTTTTGTTGTCTTGACGGCGGTTGTCACGTTTGAACTTGTCATCGCGACGGTTGCGGTCTCCACGGCGTCCTCCGCGATCACGATTTCGGTCACCGTCACGACGGCCACCACGATCACGGTCGCGACCTCCACGTCCACCTTTCCCCTTGGCTTGACCAGGAGCAAACTTGAATGGCAATGGTTTTTCACGCGCAATTTCCACTTCTGGCAAGCTATCTGGATCTTGTACGGTCAGGCTGAGTACGTAAAGAGCAAGCTCTTCAGGGGTAAATTCGGCCGCCAATTTGACTGCGTCTTTTTTAAATTTATCAAAGTTTCCACGAATGGTCTCGTCTGCGAAGTCACGCTCAATCTTTTTCAGAGCAACTTTTTTCTTGGCTTCAAATGCTTCCTGAGCAGTTGCTGGCTTGAGACCTTTCATACGTTTCTTGGTCAAATCTTCGATGATTGCCAAGTAGCCCATCTCGTTTGGCGAAACAAAGGTAATAGACTGACCTGATTGACCCGCACGACCTGTACGACCGATACGGTGAACATAGCTTTCTGGATCCTGAGGAATATCGTAATTATAGACATGAGTTACACCAGAAATATCCAATCCACGCGCCGCAACGTCCGTCGCAACAAGGACATCAATCTGGTCATTTTTAAAATCACGGATGACACGAAGGCGCTTGTTCTGGTCCAAATCTCCGTGGATACCTTCTGCACGGAAGCCACGCAGTTTCAAACCACGAGTCAATTCATCAACACGGCGCTTAGTACGACCGAAGACGATAGACAATTCAGGCTGGTCAACGTCCATAAGGCGAGTCATAGTATCAAATTTTTCATGTTCTTTGACACGGACAAAGTATTGTTCCACGTTCACATTGGTCAATTCCTTAGCCGCAATCTTAACGTGCTCAGGCTCTTTCATGAATTTGACACCAATACGTTTGATTGGCTCAGGCATGGTCGCAGAAAATAGTAGAGTCTGACGACTTTCTGGCACACGTTCGATGATGGCTTCAATATCGTCCAAGAAGCCCATATTGAGCATCTCATCAGCCTCATCAAGAATAAGGGTTTCAACGCCGTCAAGCTTGAGAGCTTTACGTTTGATCAAGTCCAAGAGACGACCAGGTGTACCAACAACGATGTGAGCACCTGAACGAAGGGCCTTAATTTGTTTTTCAATGCTAGAACCACCGTAAACAGAGCGAACTTTTACACCCTTTTCACGACCAAATTTGAAGAGTTCTTCCTGACTCTGCACCGCCAACTCACGTGTTGGAGCAATAATCAAGGCTTGAATTGCTTGATTGTTTTTGTCAATTTTGTTAAGGGTTGGCAAACCAAAGGCTGCAGTTTTCCCTGTCCCCGTCTGGGCCTGACCAATCACATCTTTTCCTTCCAGAGCAAGCGGAATGGTCTGCTCCTGGATTGGTGACGGCGTTTCAAAACCAGCCTTCTCAACGGCAAGCAAAATATCTTCTGATAGATTTAATTCAGTAAATTTCAATGTATTCTCTTTTCTAAAAGGCAGTACGAAGCTACCTTATCTCACTTTTTTGTAACAACTATTTCCACTGGCAGCGAACTAACCAGTATCAGACTTGCAACTTACCTAGTATAACACATTCTCAGCATTAAGGTGAGGATTTGCCTTGAAAATCAAAATAATACGTTTTCACAAAAAGCAACCTCTCTCGAGATTGCCTATTCTTACTTCAATTCCTTTTTTGAAAATAGCAGAGCACCGCAGATGAAGTAGCCCAAACTAAAGACCCGTGCCAAGATTGACGGCCAAGAGAGCAAATTCTCCAAGTCAGCCGCTACAGATAATTGTGAAAACATCATAAAGTCCGCAAAAAAATCCGTTTTAAGAAGAATACCTGTCGCCATCATGAACAACTGATCAAACAAGAAGGCAATCAAAATATAGACCATGTAAGCCTGATAGATTTTTGGGAAAATGACAAACAAGATTGTACAAAAACTAGCAATCACAATATACAAGGGCAACTGATAAACAAAACCTTCTAAAAGAACCCCGTAATCTGTTGCTCCATTCATCATTTGACGAGCAAAACCAGTCAGCATATAGGCAAATAAGACATAGAAGACACAAAGTCCCACACTAGACAACCACTTGTGAGTAAAAATCTTCAAACGGTTCTGGGTACGTACCAGACTATTATTGACTGTCCGAAACTGGAAATCCTCCCCAAAGAAAATCTTGGCTGGTGCCACAAAAAAGAGAGGCAACAAGTTTGTCCAGTTAGACAGAATATCCTCCGCCCCAACAGCAGTCAGTTCCTGACTACTGCTATAAGCCAAAATCAGACTGAGGACAATCAATATTGCCAGACTAACCAAGGATAATCTTTCCTTACGAATACGATACCAATCTGCTTTCACCAAATTCATTTTCCACTTCCTCCTAGTTCAACAAGCTCAAATAATACTCTTCCAAATGCTGGCCCTGACGGTAAATCTCCAGAATTTCAATCCCTGATTGACCCACCAAATCAATAAGAGATTGAACATGTTCATCCGCATCCAAGACCAAACCAGCCTCTTCCAAACTAACTTCCAGCCCCTTTTCTTCCAAATAAGCCTTCACACGAGCATTGTCCACCGTATCCAGATAGAGCTTTCTCGCCACGACCGCTGCCAAATCAGACCTGGTCAGATCATGAATGACCTTGCCCTTGTGCATGATGACAAAGCGATCTGCCAACAACTCCAACTCCGACAATATATGACTAGAAATCAAGACCGTCATCCCATACTCGTCACGCAAACGTAAGATGATGTCACGCACTTCCTTGATCCCAGACGGATCCAAACCATTGATCGGCTCATCCAAAATCAAAAACTCTGGAAAATCAATAATCGCCAAGGCAATGGACATTCGCTGCCGCATCCCAAGGGAAAAATTCTTGACCTTCTTCTTCCGATCCACATCCCCCAGACCCACCAAGTCCAGCACCTGCTAGATACGCTCCGTTGGATTTTCTAGGGATAATTGCAGAGCTGCATACATAAGATTGTCCCAAGCAGACATATTGGGATACAGAGTAGGCGACTCAATAATAGCTCCCATCTTAACTGGTTTTGGAAAGACCATCTGACCCGTCGTTGGAAAAATCAGCCCTGACAAGATTCGAATAAGAGTTGTTTTCCCCGCACCATTTTGTCCAACCAAACCACAAATCTCTCCACGCTGGATGGCAAAGGATACCTGATCTACCGCAGCCTGCTGACCATAATTTTTACTCATTCCCTCAATCCGCAACAAGACATTCTCTGTATTCATACAAGTCTCCTTTTTTGTATCTTTGTTTTAATGCGTTAATTGTATCGCACAAACAATACAGTTTCAAGCCAAAAAATTAAAAAAGTTTGGAAAGAAGCCAATTCAAAAAATAAAACCCATACTCACCGTCCAGTACTGACTGGTGAATACAGGTTCTATCCTATTTCCATTTGGTCAAACACAAGTCTAAGGCTTTACTGATAAGAAAGACCATAACCAGGGTCCAAAACGTTTTGAACCAACCAATTTTAAAAGCCAAGGGTGTCACCACCAAAATATCAAAAATCAAAATAACCCTTGTAATCTTCCAATTGAAATATTTGTTACATAATAGGGCAACAATGTCACTGCCTGCTGTTGAGCCGTTTCCTTTAAGAACCAAGGCCATGGACAAACCAGTCGCTAGACCAGCTAAAATAGCAGAGGGAATAAGAGGAAGCCATTGCGCTTGTAGAAATCTTGTCACATACATGGTCACCGACATAGAACCCACTGCCAAAAAAGTATAGAAGACCCTTACTCTACTCAAAAAACGGTAGGCCAAAACCAGGAGAACACCATTGAATATAAAACTTGTTACCCCTGCTTCCATGCCCATAGTGTAGTAAAAAAGTAAGGCAAGCCCTGTGACCCCACCTTCTCCAAACTCATGGGGAATAACCAACATATTCAAAACTAGGGCATACAAGATCCCACCAATAACAATCAGTAAACAATCTTTTAAACCTATCTTTGACATAAAAACACCTACTGGATTTGTCTATATTTAGTATATCAAAAAAAGTAGAAAGCGGATACACTTTCTACTCATTCTACACCGAGATTGTTAGGATTATTTCCCCAAAACAGCGGATGCTAAGGCTTTTTGAATAGCAATAACACTCTTGTCACTCTTGAACTGAAGAGTTTCTGCAGGCTCTGCCGCAGAAGAAATCCAAATCTTCAGTTCAGCGTCCATATCAAAATGACCGGAGGTTTCGACCGTAAAGCGTGAAATCGACCGATAAGGAATAGACTTGTAAGAAACCTTCTTACCCGACATGCCCTGTTTGTCCACTAAAATTAAGCGGTGCTCTGTGAAAACAATCAAATCGCGTACCAGGCTGAAAGCCATTTCTACTCGTTCGGTGTCTAGCAAAATGTCCGCCAGATCTTGTTCCACCTTGTTATTGTCCTTTTGGGAAGCATTGCCCATTAAACCTGAAAATAAACCCATGTGATAACTCCTTTTTCTAATTTTCTACTATTTGTACCGAAAAACTTACAGGAAACAAAGTAAAAACCAGCCTATAATACAAGCCTCTCGTCAAACAAGCCTAGAAATTCTTCATTCTGCGAATGGGTGACGACGATGACCAATTTATCCTCAATCTTGGACAAGGTTTCCGCAATTAAACTTTCATTTCTAGTATCTAAGCCCGTCGTTGGCTCATCAAATAACAAGACTTCCGCATCGCGATAGAGAGCTCTAGCTATATCAAACCGCCGCTCCTCACCTCCCGATAATTGCTGGGCAGAGGATAGCAGGGTGGCGAAACCATTTTCCTGTCGTTCAAACCAGTCTAGCAGACCAACCCTGCTCAAACAAGCTAGGGCTTTACCCTTATCCAAGGGACCAAACAGGCTCAGATTTTCCCCAATACTAGCTGAGAAAATAGCCGTTTTTTGAGGAAGATAATAAATTTTTCCAAAAACCGAAGTTTGTTCCAAGTTCGCAAGATTGATCTGGTTGACCAAGACCCGTCCCTCATCTGCTTTCTGAACACCCAGCAGCAGACGGAGTAAGGTCGTCTTCCCACTGCCGCTTTTGCCTAGAATGGCATATTTTCTATTAGCAAGAAAACGATAGGAAAACCTATCAAAGAGGCGGTGATTATTCTGCTCATAGGTAATCGTTTCCAAGCTGATGCTGTCAATGGTTTCAGTCAGTTCTTCCTTGGCTTCATTTTCCTGGAATTGCCCCTGCAAAATCGTCGTCAAATCTGCCACAACAGTCCGACTAGCCAGGTAATCCGTTACCAGTCCAGACATGGTTTGGATAGGGCCAGCCACCGTTCCCATGAGGGTGGTCATGGCAATCAGGTCTGAAATCTTCAACAGGCCTTGAAAGACAAAGATGCCGCCAATAATCCAGGCTCCCGAATAAACCACACTACTCAAACCATAGGACACGGCGTAGGTCTGAGATTGTTTTTTGGAAAAATGGTTGGCTCGCCTAGCATATTCCTGACTGGATGCTTGGAGTTTCTCTTCAAAAATCGGCGTAATGGTGCTGATTCGGATAAAGGTCAGAGAATGAACAAACTCACTAAAGAGCTTGAGGTAGGCATTCTTCTCCGACTGAGTATCTTGAGTGGCATGAGCAAGGATACGATTATTGATCAGGGGTGCTAGGAAAGGAATGAAGCACAAAGCCAGCATAATCAGCGTCATGGTCCCTTGCAAATAAAGGGCACCAATTAGTGAAAAGGTAAAGACAAGAAGACTGGTCAACATAGACAAGAGCGGTGTTAGATAACCATTTTCCAAGACATCCATGTGGTTGACCAAAATGTGAATCTTGTCAGCACTCTTTTTGTCATCATTTCCTGAATCATCGCCAGCTGCGTAGACAGCCACCAGCTGATTGCGAGTCCTTTCCATGATACGATTGACTAACTTGGCCTTGAGATAACGAGGCAGGTAGTCAAAGTAGATATCGCAGATGAAAAAGCCCACCGCTATGAGTGAACTGGCCACAAATGCCTTTTGGTCACCGGACAGAGCCGCCTCTGAAACCCTAGCATAGACAAAACCTGTTGCTGCCAAAATCAGAGCATAGACAAGAGCTACCAAGACATAAGCCAGCACCTCCGACTTACACTTTCTAAGGTAGTAAAACATGGGATAAGACCTCCAATCCATTTCCGTTTATATAACTACAGTATATTATAATAATACTTTTTTTGCAATGATAACAAAATTAAAAAAAGCCAGGACTTGCCTGACTTATTATAGAGTTAATTGGGTTAGATGAAGATTGAACTAGAGGTTCATCGAAGCAACTTAACGAAGTTTTAGCTTGATTTTCAAAGCTGAATACTGACTTTAATACGCAAAGAAAATCAAGAATAAAACTAGGCAAGGAGCTGAAGATTGAACTTAAGGTTCATCGAAGCGACTTAACGAAGTTTTAACTTGATTTTCAAAGCGTATTACATCTTCTCTTCCAACTCCACATCCGGATATTTGTCCGCAAACCAGCGGAGGGCGAAGTCGTTTTCAAAGAGGAAGACTGGTTGGTCAAAGCGGTCTTTGGCTAGGATGTTGCGGCTTGATGACATGCGTTCATCCAGGTCTTCTGGCTTGATCCAGCGAACTGTCTTTTTACCCATTGGGGACATGACTACTTCTGCATTGTATTCGCCTTCCATGCGGTGTTTGAAAACTTCAAACTGGAGCTGACCAACGGCACCAAGCATATACTCGCCAGTCTGGTAGTTCTTGTAGAGCTGGATAGCCCCTTCTTGGACCAGTTGCTCGATTCCCTTGTGAAAGGATTTTTGTTTCATGACGTTTTTAGCAGAAACTTTCATGAAAATTTCAGGGGTAAAGGTTGGCAGCGGTTCGAATTCAAACTTGTTCTTGCCTACGGTCAAGGTATCTCCTACCTGATAGGTCCCCGTATCGTAAACCCCGATAATGTCCCCCGCTACTGCATTTTCCACATTCTCACGTGACTCGGCCATGAACTGGGTCACGTTGGACAACTTAGCTCCCTTGCCTGTACGAGGCAGGTTGACCGCCATGCCGCGTTCAAATTCGCCCGAAACCACACGGACAAAGGCGATACGGTCACGGTGACGAGGGTCCATGTTGGCTTGGATTTTGAAAACAAAGCCTGAAAAATCTTTATTGAGCGGGTCAATGACATCCCCTGTCGTTGTCTTGTGACCATGTGGCTCTGGAGCAAACTCCAAGAAGGTATCAAGGAAGGTCTGCACACCAAAGTTTGTCAGGGCGGATCCGAAGAAAACAGGTGTCAAATCGCCGTCCAAAATCGCCTGCTCTGAAAATTCATTTCCAGCTTCCGCCAGAAGTTCAATATCATCCAGAACTTGTGCATAAAATGGGTTAGAGCCAAAGAGTTTGTCGCCTTCATCCAAGCTTGCAAAACGCTCGTCACCACGGTAGAGTTCTAAACGTTTGTTATGGAGGTCATAGAGTCCCTCGAAGGATTTCCCCATACCAATCGGCCAGTTCATTGGATAGCTGGCAATGCCCAAGACTTCTTCCAGCTCTTGCAGCAAATCAAGTGGCTCACGGCCGTCACGGTCCAACTTGTTGATGAAGGTAAAGACTGGAATGTTGCGGTGTTTCACAACCTCAAAGAGCTTTTTGGTCTGAGCCTCGATACCCTTGGCAGAGTCCACCACCATGACAGCCGCATCCACCGCCATCAAGGTCCGATAAGTGTCTTCTGAGAAGTCCTCGTGCCCTGGTGTATCTAGGATATTGACCCGCTTGCCTGCATAGTCAAACTGCATGACAGATGAGGTAACAGAGATACCACGCTGTTTCTCGATATCCATCCAGTCAGACTTGGCAAAGTTACCAGTCTTTTTCCCCTTGACCGTCCCTGCCTCACGAATTTCACCACCAAAGTAGAGCAACTGCTCAGTAATAGTGGTCTTACCCGCGTCCGGGTGAGAGATAATCGCAAAAGTGCGGCGTTTCTTGATTTCTTCTTGTAGTGACATGATCGTTATTCCTTTTTCTTTGGTCCATAGCAGAGCTAACTTCTTCTTTTGCCCACCAAATCAAAAGAGTACAAAAAAAGAGAGCAACTACTGCAACTCTCTTATTATATCGGAAATAATGGAATTTTTCAAACACTTGGAAAATCATTCTTGTAAGATAAAACCTTCATGTTTCTTCCAATAAGATAGAAAAGCCACTTGGGTCATTTCAATAGCTAGCACCAAACCCAAGTTTACAACAAAAAAGTTCAGACTAGCTATCCGGCTATTGACTAGGGGCAGGTGACTTAGAAAACCATAGTTTCCTCCTGTGAATACATTGACCATAAAAATCACACTATTCATCAGCAATGTCCAAGAAAGGATTTGTTTCAGAGAAAGTTTTTCAAAGGACTGCTCCCCCAGCAAATATACCAAGGCATTGACAGCCAAAGCATAATGTCCAACCACATAAGTGAAAAAAGTAAGATGAGGAAAAGGGTATGGGTCAAAGACTGGATGTAAAAATGCTATTACTGAGCCAAATAGCCCTAAATAAGCAAAATAACGCTTGATTGCTCCCGGTTTTCCAAACAAAAGAACCAAAATAGCCAGACGACAATGATAAAAGGGAAGACTTTCAAATAAGGGAATAGACTGTACAATATGCCAGGTATATAGACTAATAACTTGAGTGGCTAGAAGAATGTAAAACAAGCCTCTAAACCATCTTTTCTGATAGAATTTCAAACTTAGAAATAGAAAACATAATAAAAGTAGAATGAAGCCCATTTGCTCAAAACTCGATAAATCAGGACCTTGTGAAATATGATTGGTAAAGAATTCTGTCATATTGTCCCTCCTAGCTACTATTTAATTAGTATATCAAATTAGTCAAAAATTGACAAGGATAACTAAAAAGGGAGTGGGAAAGAACTCGACCATCCATATAAGAGTTCGTCTTCCCACCCCCGCACAGTTGATTAGGTCAGATTTGGAGTGTAAAACACGAACAAATCTGCCAATCAACCACTGCGCTGAGATGTTGACACTAACGTTGAGAAGCGGTGCTGGGCTTTTTTCCCAGCCTCTTCTCACATTCTAAAATATCAACGACTTTAGCTAACTGCATTGAGTTTGAGCCTTTGAGCAGAATTTGATCATTGGCCCCTAAAACTGACTGAACCTGTTTAACCAAGTCTTCAAACTGATCCTGCTCTGCATTTTTCCTAAAGAAATAAACCTTGCCAATCGGGAAGATCTGACTAGCTAGCTGGGACAAGCCTTCAATGTCCTGACCGTAGAAAATGACCGTATCTAGTACATCTGGTGACAGGCTCAAAATCATCTGATTATGAAGGTCAACCGACTGACTGCCAAGTTCTTTCATGTCTGCTAACACAGCAATTTTCTTACCGCCTTCATTGGCTGGAATACTAGAGAAGGTTTCTAAAATCAAGCGCATAGCCGTTGGATTGGCATTGTAGACATCGCTGAGAATATCTGCTCCATTTGCCGCCTTCTTCCACTCGGTACGATTGCGGGTCAAGTTCAGACCAGCTAGGGCTGACTTGATTGCCTTATCTGGCACACCCAAAGTCTTACCTACGTAGCTTGCTACCATGGCATTGGTGGCATTGTACTTGCCCGTTACTGGGAGGAAAATGTCGCCGTCCATAAAGTTGACGGTGAAGGTCAGGCTATCCTTGGACTCGACAAGACTGGACACCTGCAAATCAGCCTGTTCACCGAAGCGAATGAGTTCTACATGGCTCGGCAAGAGCTTATCCGCAATCGGATCTGCTGGAATCAGCAATTTACTTCCCGCTACCATGCCGTCCGCAATCTGTAATTTTCCTTTGGCAATCTCTTCTCGTGAGCCGAAAAATTCCAAATGGGCTTCGCCAAAGAGGGTAATAACTGATAGACTTGGTTTAGCAATTTCGGATAGAAGATGAATGTCTCCCAAGTGGTCCTGCCCCATTTCCAAGACCAGTTTTTCTGTATCATCAGGCATGTGGAGGACGGTGTATGGCAGACCGATTTCGTTGTTGTAGTTGCCTTGTGTCTTGTAAGTCTTGTAAGTCGTCGCCAGAACATCATGAATCATGTCCTTGGTGGTCGTTTTACCGTTTGAGCCTGTCACAGCAATGACTTCTACCCCTGTTTTCTCTAGGTAGTAGGCCGCTAATTGTTGAAGCGCAGCCAGGCAGTCATCTACTAAGATGTGGGGAACATCAAGGCTGACTTCAGATAGGGTTACCGCACAGCCATTTTCAAAGGCCACAGGAATAAAGTCATGACCGTCACGCGCTCCCTTGAGGGGAACAAAGAGGTCACCAGTTGTGACGAGTCGGCTATCAAACTCGACCTTGTTGAGTGCTGTATCGGGATAAAGACTAATATCGTTTTTTGCGCCCAAGACCTGAGCAATTTCATGTAGGGTTAATTTCATGTATTTCTCCAATAAACTAAAAAAGAGCTTTCGCTCTTTCTATTATACCACTTTTTACCGAACTTGAGTCAGGACACCATCTTTCATCTCATAAACCTTGTCGCATTTTTCAATCATGCGCTGGTCATGCGTTACCATGATAATGGATTTGTTCCGCTCTTTGGCTTCCTTAGCTAATAACTCAACCACTTCAAAAGCGCGATTACTGTCTAGACTGGCTGTTGGTTCATCAGCTAGAATCAAAGCTGGATCGTTATAAAGTGCACGGGCAATAGCTACACGCTGACGTTCTCCGCCTGACAAATCCTTAGGGAACTTGTTTTTGAGATGGTCCACACCCAATTCAGATAGGAGTTCGTTTCGCTTGCTCGGATCAGCTTTCTTATTGACCTTATCAACCAAGGTTAATTGTTTTTCGACTGTTAAAAATGGAATCAAATTGGAAGCCTGCAAGACAAAACCAATGTCCTTATAGCGCAATTTGGCACGTTTTTTCTCAGGTAAATCAGAATAGTCCGATTGATTGATTAAAACACGGCCCGTAGTCGGTGTTTGTAAACCACCTGCCAAGGTCAAAAATGTTGACTTCCCAGACCCTGATGGTCCAATGATGGCAACAAATTCGCCTTCTTCAATGCTAAAATTTGTTGGTTTAAGAGCCGTAATGGTTTGACTGCCATCTTGGAAGGTCTTACTAATATTTTCAAAAATAAGTGTTTTCATAACAACCTCCTAAGATAGATTTCGTAATGGATCTACCTTAAAGATAGAACCTACAGAGAAAATAGCACCCAATAGGGCAAATACAACCAGAGCCAAACCGATTGCAATATAGAAGGTCCAGTTGTTTTCAAACGGAACAGCGCTCGGCAAGATAAGGGATGACAAATACGTTCCAGCCAATCCAAGGACGGTTCCCAAACCAGCAAGTAGGAAGGTTTGAGCCAATACAGAACCTGAAATATAGCCATTTGAAAGACCTTGAATTTTCATCAAGCCAAAAATCGGTGATTTCTGTGTTGTCAACACAAAGATAAAAATTCCAACAACAATAGCTGAGATGACAATCAAGAATCCTATCATAAAGCCAAAGGTCATATTTTGTGCCTTATATCCTGGCAGATTTTCAATAAAGTCTGCAATGGCAACTTTTTCCAGCTCATCTGTTTGAGAAGCGACATCTCCACGAACGACAATGGCACTGGCAAGATTACTCGTTGCAGCTTGTTGTTTATCAGCCTGCATCAATTCTGCAAATGCCGTAAAATCCATATATACAACAGGCGCCACTCCAAAGTAGGCATTATCTGTATAACCTACAATGGTCACTTTTTCATCAGAACCTGACAGATAGATTTGATCTCCAAGCCCAAAACCTTCTACCTCTGACAAGCTTTTGTCTACAAGGACTTCTCCCGTTTTTTCATACAAACGACCTTCTACAATATTTGGGACGATAAAACTATCAGATTCAACGGCAAAGATGTTTACCTTTTCTTTTTCGTCTGAACTGGCATTTTCATCCACATAGGCAACTCCAGCCTGTTGGCGAATCAAGGCCTTGTCACTAGCATCCACCTGATTGAATAAGGTTGTATCAATTTTTGAGGCCGTAATCAGTCGATTACTTTCTGAATTGAGCAGAACATAATCTGCCTGCCACTTATCGACTGCTGCTCTATTTTCCTGCATGAGGCCATAAGCCAAACCTGTCAGGAAAAAGACCAAGTAAGAAATCAGGATTAATAATCCTAAAATCAAGCCATAACGCAACTTATTTTGTCGCATTTCTTCAATTGCTAAAAACATGCCTACACCTCTTCCAAAAGTCCAAAATGAATGGCGAAACTAATATCGTCACTCAAAAGTGCTTTTACCTTGCATTTCTGCTCCACATAAGCTGCGATGGCAGCTCGCTTTTCTTCCGAAACTTTTTCAGCAAGTCGGACAGATACTTCGAATTGTCTATCTTCCAGCTGAGAAGTAACTTGAACAGGCATTGTTTTATTACCTTCTTGGCTGGCATAGTAGCCCTGCACGCACATAGTCACGCAGGCAGCCAAAGCAATATTAACTAGACTAACTGGAGTTTCGCCCTTTTCCGTCACCCCAAAGGTACGAATCGGGTCTCCGTAGCCCTGAGAAATTGCCTGAAATAGACCTTCTCCTTTTACTGTCGTTTGATACATAAACACCTCCACATAATAAAAACAATTCTAATCCTTTTAGCAAACCTTTGCAAGAAAAAAGATTGGAATGATTCCAATCTTGATAATAATTAAATGAGGTGACTTTCCCGTTTTTCAAACATTTCCTTAGCCAAACGAACAAGCTCTTCAATCAAGTCTGAGTAAGCAAGTCCCATGTTATCCCAAAGGAGTGGATACATGGACCACTGGGTAAATCCTGGCATGGTATTCAGTTCGTTGAGGAAGATATCCCCCTCCTCTGTCAGGAAGAAATCACAGCGAGATAGACCACAGCCACCGATAGCACGGAAGGCCTTGGCAGCATTGTCCCGCATGGTGTCCATGATAGACTCATCAATCTTAGCTGGGATTTCCATGGTTATCTTATTGTCGATGTATTTGGCATCGTAGTCATAGAAAGCAACGTCCTTCACTACTTCACCCGGAAGCGTTGTTTTCACGTCAGCATTTCCCAAAAGACCAACCTCAATCTCACGCGCATTGACACCCTGCTCAACAAGAACACGGCTGTCATACTTGAAGGCCAAGTCAAGCGCCGCTTGCAAACCTGCTAGGTCCTCCGCCTTAGAGATACCAACACTTGAGCCCATATTGGCCGGCTTAACAAAGACTGGGTAGATCAATTTGTTTTCAATTTCAGCAATCTTATCGGCGATATTTTCACCCTCGATAACGGCTACATAAGGTACCTGGGCAATGCCAGCTGATTCCAAAACACGCTTAGTTGTAATCTTGTCCATGGCAACGCTGGAAGACAAGATATTGGTACCAACATACGGCATACGAAGCACTTCCAAGAAGCCTTGGATCGATCCATCTTCCCCCATTGGTCCGTGAAGGACAGGGAAAACGACTGCATTTTCTTCATAAATATCACTCGGACGGATTTTTTGCTCTTCAACAATTGTCGCGTTTGTCATGAGTTTTTCATCGGCAGACGGTGTTTGAGAAAACTCTTGCGTCTTAATAAAGTCCCCTGTCTGGCTAATGAAATAGGTTTTTACAAAAAATTTATCATAATTGATGGCACGCATGACGCTTTCAGCTGATAATACTGATACTTCTCGCTCTGCTGATCGGCCACCGTATAGTAAAATCAAGGTTTCTTTTGACATATCTTTTCCTTTTCTAATTCAAAATTACTATGGTTAGTATAGCATAAATTTTCAAATTGTCATCTGAATTTGGTTTTCAAGTCTATAGTTCTGTTCTGTTCTCGATAGCCCGCAATAGCGTAACCTCGTCTGCGTATTCGATGTCACTTCCGACTGCCAATCCTCGCGCCAAGCGAGTAACCTTAATTCCCGCTGGCTTTAGGACACGTGAGATGTACATGGATGTCGCTTCACCATCTGCTGTTGCATTTGTCGCTACAATGACTTCTGTCACTTCATTTTCCATTAGACGAGTTAGCAAGGTCTTTAAGTTAATATCGTCTGGTCCAATGCCATTCATTGGGGAAATCAAGCCGTGCAAGACATGGTAAAGACCGTGATATTCTTGGATATTTTCCAAGGCTGTCACATCTCGACTATCCTCGACTATTAAGATGGTGGACTGATCACGACTGGTGTCTTGACAAATGCCACAAGGGTCCTGGTCTGTCAAATTGCCACAAACCGAACAATAGGTCAAATCCCTCTTGGCAGCCAAGAGATTTTTAGCAAATTCGTTGACCACATCATCTTCCATACCAATGGTATAGAAGGCCAAACGTGTGGCTGTCTTGATACCAATTCCAGGCAGTTTCGAATAACTGTCAATTAGCTTGGCAATAGGGGTAGGGTAAAGCATAAGCCTCCTTAATAGGTTGGATAAAGTGAATAATAGAGGTTAATAATCTCTTGAATAATGGTCTTGGTTGTTGTCGAATTTTCATTGGTCAAGTTTGGCAGAACAACTGCTACGGCAATCTTTGGGGCGTCACTAGGGGCATAGGCCACAACGTTTGTGTTAACAGCTGTTACAACATCACCAGATGGGGTGGTCGTATAGGTTTCGGCTGTACCTGTCTTGGCACTTACAGTAACCGCTGCTCCACGCCCAATAGCTGCACCAGTGATAAAGCGACCACCGCCATTGACAACCTGATAGAAGCCTTGACGTAGGGTAGCCATATCATCAGCTGAAATATTGACCTGATTCATTTCTTTCCCTGAAACTGTTTCAATCAAATCACCCAAACCACCTTGCTCATTATTTCCATAAATTCCCTCTACCAGATGAGGCGAAATACGAGTTCCATTATTGGCGATGGTAGCAGCATACTGGGCCATCTGCATAGGTGTGTAGTTATCAAACTGACCGAAAGCATTGGTAATAAAGTTTGCAGTTGTGTATTCCTCCGGCAAGAAACCTGTGGACTCTAAAGGCAAGTCAATACCCGTAGAAGACCCCAAGCCAAATTCACCAAAAGTGGTACGGAGTTTGTTCATGGCATTGGTCAAGGTGTCACCATCATTGAGGTACATATTTGGTTCATAGGTCTGACCCAACAAGCCCAAGGCGATTTTAACCATATAGATGTTGGAAGAATATTCCAAGGCTTCTGTCGCATCAATGTTAAAGGAACCATAAGCTCCATACCAGGAAGTAATCGGCGCAGAGCCAGCAAAATAAATAGGCTCATCCAGTTGGACTTGGTTGCCCGAAATAACCCCATTTTCCCAACCTGCACTAATGGTAGCTCCTTTGACGATGGAACCAGGTGTAAAGACACTGGTAATAGTTCCCAGAGCATCTTCCGTAATTTCACCCGACCCTTTTTCATGACTGTAACCAGACATGGCTAAGACAGCTCCTGTTGATGGTTCCAAGGCAACCGCATAGACACCTTCCGAGTACAAAGCAGACCCCGTTGCTAACTCATTTTGAAAATGTCTACTTAGGATAGCATTGACCCCATCTTGAAAGGCTAGATCAATAGTCAGCTTGATATTATTTCCTTGCTGACCCTCTTGGATCGTCTTAATACTCTCCACATTACCATTTCGGTCCAGATTGATTTCCTTTTTCTCACGTTGTCCTTGTAGGACTTCTTCATACTGCTTTTCGAGGTAGGCAGTTCCCACTCGGTCATTTGGCGAATAGCCTTTAGACAGATAATACTCTGCATCTTCGGCTGGCAAACCTGCCTGTTCACTTGTTACCGTTCCAATAACCGAACTCAAGGAGGTCGGTAGGATATTCCGCTGCCAGTTATTGGTCGTAGAAATACCTGGAAGTTGACTTTCATTGGCTACAATATGAGCTACCTGTTCTGCTGACAAGGCATCTGTCACAAGGTTTACAGTTGAAAAATAGGTCGCCCCATTCATCTGCTTAAAGAGATCCACAGCCATGATTTCCTGCTCAGAATAATTCAGCAAATCTGCTGAAAGACTTTCAACAGCATTGGCATAGATTGTTGCTTCTTCCAGATAGTTGCCAGCCGAATCATAGAGTTTATCTTTTGGCAGATTCTCTACAACCTGCTTATAGACCTCTGTATCCGCCAAATAATAATCTGCCTTGTCCCGTTGCGTCACCGAAACATCAGACACCTTGACCCATTGCAAGAGCTTATTTGCTACTTCCTTCATCTCCTGGGCTGACATCTTATTGGAACGGGTAAAGGAAACGACCTGTTGAATCTGATTTTCCACAAGTGGCTTACCTTGCGCATCATAAATCTGCCCACGAACCGATCCATTGCTGATAATCTTTTGGCTAGCAGTTGATAACTTATTGCTATAAAAATCATGGTTGACAATCTGCATGTCTGCCAAACGCAAAATCAAGACCAAAAATAAGAAAATAACGATAGAAAATAAAATATTTAGACGGATGGCAATAAAACTCCCATTATTATCCACCAAATGTTCCTGCCTTTTTTTCAATTCACCGACCTCATTCTAGAAATATCCTTCTTATTATACCACAGGAAAAAAATATTTTTTAGACCTAGCTTCCTTTTGAGAAATTTTTTCTAGTCTATTAAGCTACCATCCTTTATCCACCATTTACTTGTTGCGACCTTGTCCACAAAGTCTTGGTCATGAGAGATCACCAAGATACTTCCCTGGTATTCCTTCAAAAATCTTTCCAGGGCTTCAATAGCTGTCAAATCTAAAAAATTAGTCGGCTCATCTAAAATCAAGAGATTAGCATCAGTCAATAATACTTTGGCCAAGGAAAGCCGAACACGTTCCCCACCAGATAAATTTGCCACCTTCTGCTGGGTCTTATCATAAGAAAGTCCCAACATGCCTAATAAATTGAGAACCGTTACCCTATCTTGAAGCGACGTCGAGCTAGCATTCACAAAGGCTGTTTCCTCTTCATTGAGACTGGTCAAATCCTGGGAGAAATAGGCAATTTTTAATTTTGGATTGTAATAGCCTTCTAATTCTTTTGAAATCAATTTCCGAACAAAACTGGTTTTCCCAGTACCATTTGACCCAACCAAAGCTAGTTTATCCCCAAAAGTCATGCCAAGTTGAGGAAAATCAAATAAATAGGTTTCCTCAATCCCGAGCTGACCAGCCTGCAAGCGAAAGAGACTGTGAAGACCTGTATCCAAGGCACCTTTGGCTTCCATCTTTACCCACCTTTCCTTTCTAGGTTGTTCAACCTTGTCCAAACGCTCTATCCGTTTTTCCAAATGCTTGGCAGTCTTGGCCATAGACTTGGCTTGACTATCATAGGAACCCATCATAGCATTAACCTTCCACTCAGACGATGAGACACCTTTCTTTTTCTTCCCCATCTTCTGAGCCTTAGCTTGACGTTCATGTTGGGCGTTTTTCAGTTGGGCAACTTTTTTCTGATAGGCTTCATAGGCCTCCTGCTGCCCTTCTCGACTAGCCCGGCGACTTTCTACAAATGCCTCGTAATTCCCAGGATAAACCTGAACCTTTCCTTCTTCTAAATACCAAATATGACTGGCTACTTGATTGAGAAAATACCGATCATGACTGACAAGCAGTAAACTGCCACGAAAACGTTTGATTTGCTTGATCAGCTTTTCCTGGTGTTCTTGATCCAGATTGGCAGTCGGTTCATCCATGATTAACATCTGTGGTCTTTGGGCAAAAGCCTCTTGAATAGACTTCCAAACCTGTTCCCCACCTGAAAGCGAGCTCCTTTCCTGTAACTGGGGTACATAGGCCCAGTCTGCTTTTACCTCAATCTGACCAGTAAAATCCCTATCCAGTCCTAGTAAAATTTTCAAAAAAGTAGACTTGCCAACACCATTATTTCCAACCAAACCAACCTTTTGACCAGCTTGAAGGCTCAACTGCTGGATTGTAAACAAACTACGTCCCGCAAATTCCTTCTCTAATCGAATACATTTTATCACTTCCATATAGACCTCTTTTCTTCGTAAAAGGACTTATATCTTCAAAAAGTGCATACAAAAAAGCCATGCAAAACATGACCTTTTCCAATGGAAAAAGTCACATGAATACTAAGCCCTTATGAGCAGTCTTATCCCTGTGTAGTCATTTAGTTTATCTTTTATTACTTCGACGTAAGAGGAAACATCGTTTCCTTATTTCCAACTTCAAACATTCCACTGGATTGTTTGAACTCGCTTTGCCGTACTATGTAGAAGTAACTTGCTTCGCAAGTTCAATCTCCAACCTTGTACAGTCACCCGACTGTACAAGCAGCCTGCAGCTTTTGGTGCGAACATCATTCGCTCTATTTACGACCTCCAACAGTCTAGGAATAGACTGTTGGAGCAAGTACTAAAAGCAAACTAAAAGACTAAATTATCAAATAATTGATTTTCAACAAGTTTTAAGAACGACTAATAAGTAGCTTAATTATTCATGCAACTTCACCTCACGTATTTTATATATTTATTCTAAACAAGTTCAATGAATTTGTCAAATCTTGGTCAAGGGCGTCGCTGTATCTGGCGAGGTATCATAGACCTGGAAATCCACTCCAACTCCTAAATCAGCCTGCGCCAACTGATTAACCATGGTCATGTGGGCCAATTCCTTGATATTGTTTTCCTTTGACAAATGCCCTAGGTAAATCTTTTTAGTCCGATTTCCTAGTGAGCGAATCATGGCATCTGCACCATCCTCGTTACAAAGGTGGCCCTTATCAGACAAAATCCGCTGCTTGAGGTTCCAAGAGTAAGAACCCGCACGCAAGATTTCAACATCATGATTGGATTCAATCAGATAGGCATCCGCGTTAGCCACAATCCCAGCCATTCGATCACTGACATAGCCTGTATCCGTTAACATAACAAAGGACTTATCATCCTTCATAAAGCGATAAAATTGAGGACAAGCCGCATCATGACTGACCCCAAATGACTCAATATCTAGGTCACCAAAGGTCTTCATAGCCCCCAATTCAAAGATATGTTTCTGAGCATGGTCAATCTTCCCCAATTTGCTTTCCATAGCCTGCCAGGTCAACTCATTGGCATAAATATCCATACCATATTTACGTGCCAGAACACCGATACCATGGATATGGTCACTATGTTCATGCGTTACTAAGATAGCATCGATATCTTCTGGCTTGCGGTCAATTTCTGCCAAAAGGCTGGTAATCTTTTTTCCTGATAAACCAGCATCTACCAAGATCTTCTTCCTATCCGTTTCCAAATAGAAACAGTTCCCACTGGATCCCGATGCCAAAATACTGTAATTAAATCCTTTTCCGATCATATTCCCCTATTCTTCTCCATCTGAATCATCCCATTCATCCATTGTAATGTCCTTACTGTATGGCAAGACGATGGTAAAGGTTGAGCCATGTCCATATTCACTCTTGGCCCAAATGAAGCCCTTGTGTTGCTTGACGATTTCCTTGGCAATGGCCAAACCTAGACCGGTACCACCCTGGGCACGCGAACGAGCCTTATCCACACGATAAAATCGGTCAAAGATCTTAGGTAAGTCAGCCTTTGGAATGCCTAACCCTTCATCTGAAATGGATACAATCAACTGACTATCCGTCGTTTTCATACTAAAGGTAATAGTTCCACCGTCAGGCGAATACTTAATTGCATTGTTTAAGATATTATCTAACACCTGGGTCATCTTATCCGTATCAATCTCCACCCAAATAGGACTGATTTGATAGTCACGCACAATGGTATAAACCTTATCTGACTCGGCATTTTTCATCTGGTCAAAACGGTTAAGAATAAAGGTCACAAAGGCTGTAAAGTTGATTAGTTCGACATCTATTTGACCAACCTGGTTATCAATCCTTGATAGACTGAGCAAGTCCGTAATCATCCTCATCATACGGTTGGTTTCATCCAGAGATACCTTGACAAAACTTGGAGCGACCGATTCTGTCAAGGCTCCCTCATCCAAGGCCTCTAGGTAGGATTTGACGGATGTCAAAGGTGTACGGAGTTCGTGACTGACATTAGATACAAATAGACGACGTTCCCGCTCTTCTTTGGCTTGTTCGGTCATATCATGCAAGACAACAACAAGACCGGAAATCAAACCACTCTCACTCCGAATAGTCGCAAAATTAGCCCGAAGGGTTAGAAACTCCTGATTCTCATTGGTATGGTCCAAAACAATCTCAGGTGTCTGTGCCAATAAATCACGCAAACTGTAGTGGTCCTTTATACCCAACACATCTAAAATCTGCAAGGTTTCTTGTTTCTTTCCAGCTAGCCCCAGTTGCTTTTGTGCCATATCATTGATCATGATAATCCGACCAACTCGGTCCGTCGCAATTACTCCATCACTCATATAAGAAAGGATGGAACTCAGACGGGTTTTCTCCTGCTCTAAGCTATCATGAGTTAGACGGATGACTTCCGACAAATCATTGAGCGAGTTCGCCATGTCCGTAATTTCTGGACTGCCTCTCATATCCAAGACCTCAGTATAATCACCATCCATCAAGGCTTTTACACGCTGATTGAGCTGTTTGATTTGCTTATTATCCCTATGGTTTTCAATCAACAAGATCGTCAATGCAATCAAAAAACCAATGAGAATAACAACAAACCAAAACTCTGCTGTTGTCATTAAATAACGTAATTGATTAATCATTTCCCTTGATAAAGTATCCTACACCACGACGGGTCAAAATATATTCCGGTCGGCTCGGTGTATCTTCAATCTTTTCACGCAAACGGCGAATAGTTACGTCCACCGTACGCACATCTCCAAAATAGTCATAGCCCCAAACCGTTTCTAGCAAATGCTCCCGGGTCATGACTTGCCCCAAATGCTTAGCTAAATGATGCAACAATTCAAACTCACGGTGGGTTAATTCCAATTCTTTGCCATGCTTCTTAGCAACAAAGGCATCTGGCAAAATGACCAAGTCCCCGATGACCAATTCAGGACTGCCAGTATTCTCAACAGACATCTGTGTTTCTGACAATTCGCTTCTACGCAAGAGAGCCTTGACACGCGCCTGCAATTCACGATTAGAGAAAGGCTTGGTCACATAGTCATCTGCCCCAATCTCAAGTCCAATCACCTTGTCAAACTCACTATCCTTGGCAGACAGCATAATAATGGGAACATTGCTAGTCTTACGGATGGTCCGAGCAACTTCTAAACCATCCAACTCTGGCAGCATCAAATCCAAAATCACAATATCTGGAAATTCAGCTTCAAAAACCGTCAAGGCCTCCCGACCATCAAAAGCAGTCACGACTTCATAACCCTCACGGGTCATATTAAATTTAATAATGTCTGAGATGGGTTTCTCATCATCTACAATCAAAATTTTTCTCATAATTTCTTTACCTTAATTATCTTTATTTCTTCCATTATATCAAACTTACTTAAAAAATTCATAACCAGAGTTAACTAACATAGTTATGTTACATCTTCTTACATATTCTATATTAAATTGTCTGAATTTACTTGACTTTTAATATACGGAGTGATATCATGCTATTATCTTACATAAAAAAGGAGATTACTATGGCTTTAGTAGAATTTAAAGATGTAAACAAATACTATGGTGACTACCATGCTCTTCGCAATATTAACTTGGAATTCGAACCTGGACAGGTTGTTGTTCTCCTTGGACCATCCGGTTCTGGTAAATCAACTCTTATTCGTACCATCAATGGACTAGAAACTGTCGATCAAGGTAGCCTTGTTGTCAATGGGCATACCGTATCCGGATCATCTGTCAAAGAATTGGTAGCTCTTCGCAAGGAAGTCGGCATGGTTTTCCAACACTTCAATCTCTATCCACATAAAACTGTGTTAGAAAATGTTACCTTGGCGCCGATTAAGGTTTTAGGCATTGATAAGGCTACTGCTGAGAAGACCGCCAAGAAATACCTTGAATTCGTAAACCTCTGGGACCGTAAAGATTCCTACCCTGCCATGCTATCGGGTGGCCAAAAGCAACGTGTTGCCATCGCCCGCGGACTAGCTATGCACCCAGAATTGCTCCTATTTGACGAACCAACTTCTGCCCTTGACCCAGAAACCATCGGCGATGTTCTTGCAGTTATGCAAAAATTGGCTCGCGATGGAATGAATATGATTGTCGTAACCCACGAAATGGGCTTTGCCCGTGAAGTTGCTGACCGAATCATCTTCATGGCTGAGGGGGAAGTATTGGTTGATACAACCGATGTCAATGGCTTCTTTGACAATCCTACTGAACCTCGTGCTAAACAGTTCCTCAGCAAGATTATCAACCATGAATCAGACAAGGTCAAACTCTAGGAGGTTGCTTATGACAGATAAAAAAGTCAATCTATTTTTAGCCGTCAGGCTTGCCATCATCAGCATCTTAACGCTGTTCTTTATCCATATCAATCAAACCGTTGTCCAAACAGAAACACCTGCACCTATTACTAATAGCGATCAGGTTCAAGCCATCATTGATAGGGGCGTGCTCCGCGTCGGAGTGAAACAGGACGTCCCTAACTTTGGCTTTAAAAATCCGGATACTTATGAATTTGAAGGTATGGAAATCGACATCGCTCGTAAAATTGCTGATGAGTTGGGAGTGGATATTGAATTCACCCCTGTAACAGCCCAAACTCGAGGACCACTCTTGGATAATGGTCAAGTAGACATGGTCATTGCCACCTTCACTATTACCGATGAGCGGAAGTTGCTTTACAACTTTACAAGCCCTTACTACACAGATGCTGTAGGTTTATTAG
This sequence comes from Streptococcus sp. SS-4456, assembly GCF_036680365.1. Taxonomy (NCBI): domain Bacteria; kingdom Bacillati; phylum Bacillota; class Bacilli; order Lactobacillales; family Streptococcaceae; genus Streptococcus; species Streptococcus sp. SS-4456. Next base: position 36,063 of record NZ_JAVIHI010000003.1, read on the forward strand.
TCAACAAGGATAGCGGTATTGAAACCTTCACCGACTTAGATGGAAAGACTGTTGGGGTTGCACAAGGCTCTATCACGCGTAAATTGATTACTGACTTAGCTGATAAATATGGTATCTCTGTTTCATTTGCGGAATTGGGCTCCTATCCAGAGCTTTCTGTATCGCTTCGTGCCCATCGTATTGATAGCTTCTCCGTAGACCAATCCATCCTATCAGGCTACATTGGTTCTAAGTCTAAATTACTGGACTTCAGCTTCTCTGCATCTGACTATGGTATCGCCACTAAACTGTCAAACAAAGATTTAAATGCCTATCTAAATTCTCTTATTGAAACTTGGCATAATGATGGCAGTTTACAGGCTATCTATGATGCCAATGGCTTGAAGCCTGTAACAGAAACCGACGAATAGAAAGGGAAAATTTTATGACTATCTTGACTACAAGTCCCTATGCTTGGGAAAACTGGGTTAGTTATTTCAGTGACTTCCCTCTCTTCTTCCAAGGCTTCCTCTTCACCCTAGCCATTGCTATTGGGGCTTTTATCACAGCCATGTTACTAGGCATACTTTTTGGCAGCCTATCTTCTAGCAAGAACAAGCTTTTAAAGGTGCTAGCTCGTGTCTATGTGGAATACTTCCAAAACACTCCGCTCTTGGTCCAATTCATGATTGTTTATTATGGCTTGCCCTTGATTTCCAACTATGTCCTTATGCCATCCATCTACTGGACAGCTGTTATCTGTGTAGGACTTTACCATGGTGCCTATATCGCAGAAGTCATCCGTGCAGGGATTGAGGCGGTGCCAACTGGTCAGACTGAAGCCGCACTTTCACAAGGCTTTACCCAGTCTGAAACCATGCGGATGATTATCTTGCCACAGGCTATTCCGACGATCTTGCCGCCTTTGACCAACCAAGTAGTAAACTTGATTAAAAACACGGCTACAGTTGCTATTATCTCTGGTGCCGACATCATGTTTATGACAAAATCATGGTCTGCTATGAACGCTAACTATATTCCAGCCTTTGCTGGCGCTGCCTTCCTCTACTTCTGTATGTGTTTCCCTGTTGCAAGCTTGGGCCGCCGTATCGAAGAGAAAAATAAGGCTACCTTTTCACACTAAGGAGGTTGAACAATGAATTATGTTTTAGAATTACTCAAGCCTTCAACCTTCCAACTCTTGTGGAGTGGTTTGAAGTTAACCCTTTATATCTCTAGTATTTCGGTGGTTCTATCAGTTCTCTTTGGCATGATTTTAGCCATTATGCGCAATGGAAAAAATCCAATTTTCAAGTGGATTGCGACTATCTATATCGAGTTTGTTCGTAATGTGCCAAACTTGCTTTGGATTTTCACCGTTTTCTTAGTTTTCCAAATGAAGTCTACGCCTGCTGGTATTACTGCTTTTACTATTTTTACCACGGCAGCCATGGCCGAGATTATCCGTGGTGGTCTAAACGCCATCGGACCGGGCCAGACTGAAGCTGGTTTGTCACAGGGTTTTACCCCAGTACAAATCATGGTCTATATCATCATGCCTCAGGCCATCCGTAAGATGTTGCCGGCCATTATCTCACAGATTGTGACGGTTATCAAGGATACCAGTTTCCTCTACTCCGTTATCGCTTTGCAAGAGCTTTTCGGTGCCAGCCAAATCCTAATGGGGCGCCATTTTGAAGCTGAACAAGTCTTTGCACTCTATCTCATGGTTGCCCTGATTTACTTCAGTATCAACTTTGCTATTTCAAGCCTGTCACGTTATGTGGCCAAGTCTTGGGCGAGTTCGATTGAATAAACTTTTCTCCCAGCCAATTGGTTGGGAGTTTTTTTACATGCAAAAAGAAGCCCTTTCGGACTTCTTACTTTATTTATTCAGCATCAGCAGGTCGTGACTTACGGGCAATATCTGCTAGGATATGGTCCACAAATTCTGCGACCGACTGAGTTTGTGTTGCCTTACTTCCGTAGCGACGGACGTTGACAGCATTGTCTTCCATTTCCTTGTCACCGACGATGAGCTGGTATGGAATCTTGCTGGTCTGGCTCTGACGGATCTTGTATTGCATCTTCTCGTTTCGCTCATCTACGTGTACACGAACGCCACGGTCTTGCAATTCCTTAGCAACCTTCCAAGCGTAGTCCAAATGGGCTTCCACAGAGATTGGAATCATGGTCACTTGGGTTGGAGCCAACCAAGTCGGGAAGGCACCCTTGTAGGTTTCAATCAAGATGGCTGTGAAACGTTCCATGGTTGAGATGACACCACGGTGAATCATGACTGGGCGGTGCTCCTCACCGTCAGCACCGATATAGGTCAAACCAAAGCGTTCTGGCAAGAGGAAGTCCAACTGAATGGTTGACAGGGTTTCTTCGTTACCAAGGGCAGTTTTGACCTGAATATCCAATTTTGGACCGTAGAAGGCTGCTTCACCCTCTGCTTCAAAGTAATCCACGCCCATTTCATCCATGGCTCCCTTCAACATACGTTGGGCATTTTCCCACATCTCATCGTTATCATAGTATTTCTCTTTGTCCTCTGGGTCACGATAAGACAGGCGGAAACGGTAGTCGTTTAGGTTAAAATCTGCATACACATCAATAATCAACTGGAGAGCTTTTTTGAACTCTTCTTGGATTTGCTCAGGTGTGACAAAGATATGACCGTCGTTGAGGGTCATCTCACGCACACGCTGCAAACCAGTAAGAGCACCAGATTTTTCATAGCGGTGCATCATACCAAGCTCGGCGATACGTACTGGCAATTCACGGTAAGAACGCACATGGTTTTTATAAACTTGAATGTGGTGCGGACAGTTCATCGGACGAAGCACGAACTCCTCACCGTCGCCCATGTCCATGGTTGGAAACATATCTTCTGAGTAGTGCTCCCAGTGACCTGAAGTCTTGTAGAGCTCAACAGAAGCCAATGGTGGTGTGTAAACGTGCTGGTAACCAGAAGCCAATTCCTTGTCTGTGATGTAACGCTCCAAGGTACGACGGATAGTTGCACCATTTGGCAACCAGAATGGCAAGCCTTGACCAACTTCTTGGCTGATCATGAAGAGATCCAATTCCTTACCAAGTTTACGGTGGTCACGCTCTTTGGCCTCCTCACGCATTTGAAGGTAAGCCTTGAGGTCTTTCTTGTCAAACCAAGCTGTACCATAAACCCGTTGCATCATTGGATTTTCGCTCTTACCACGCCAGTAAGCACCAGCTACATTGAGCAGTTCAAAAATCTGGATACGACCTGTTGACGGAACGTGTGGGCCACGGCAGAGGTCAACGTATTCGCCTTGGGTATAGATGGTCAAACCACCCTCATCATCCGAGTGTTCTTGAATCAATTCCAACTTGTACGGATCGTTTTTGAAGATTTCAAGAGCCTCTTCCTTAGTCACTTCACGACGTTCAGAAGGGAAGTTTTCCTTGACAATCTTCATCATTTCTTCCTGAATGCGCGGCAGATCTTCATTTGAAATCTGACCAGCCGCATTGTCCGTGTCATAGTAGAAACCATCCTGAATAGCAGGACCAACCCCCAACTTGATGTCTGGGAAAAGACGACGAGCCGCTTGGGCAAACAAGTGAGCTGCTGAGTGACGCAAGATGTCCAAGGCATCCACGTGGTCAGGCGTTACGATTTCAAGCGTGCCGTCCTCTTTAATGGCACGAGTGGTATCAATCAATTTACCATTGAACTTACCAGCAAGTGCCTTTTTCGCCAAAGACTTGCTGATGCTCTCCGCAATTTCAAAAGTTGTCACACCAGCTTGGTACTCACGAACAGCACCATCTGGGAAAGTAATTTTAATCATAATATAAGATATAAAGGGCGTTAAGCGGACACAGACAAAATAGGAAACAGAACGACGACGCAAGCGTCTAGTTCTCGTTTATCTTTTTGGCCCAGTCCGTAGCCCGTATTCAGTTCAACCAAATACGGAGACCCTAGTCCTTTCTATTTTTTATTTATTTTTTAATCCCCAATAACTCTTCTTTCTGAGTTAAAAAGGTTTCCATTTCTTTTTGAATATCAATATCTAGGCGGTCAGCTAATTCAATCAACCACCAGATATTTTCAGCCAGTTTATGCTCCAAGGTATAGGGTGTTTCGTCATAGTAACGACCCTGCTTGGTCATAATCAGGCGGTTCATGTTGCCAATATCATTGGTCAGAGCCAATAGGTCTTCCTCAATAGACCACTCTTTGTCATGGTGCTTGAGTTCCAACTCTCTGTAAGCACGACGCACATCTTGACACCGTCTTAATAAATCATCAGGTAGCATCATTCCTCCTCCAACAGAAAATACGACGCCCTCACAAAAGGACGTCGTAACGTGGTTCCACCTTCATTCGCAGTCACACCGAAAAGCCTGACTACCTCAGATTGGCGATAAGGGAACCACCCTTTTATGTTTGCATAAAATCCTACCGAGTAGTGTCAATCCTATCCTCTATGTGCTTGCACCCACCGCACACTCTCTCAAAGATTTCCTAGAATTGATAAATCTCTAAGTGGTATTATACCACCTTTTTCCATTTTTTCAAAGACTTTTATTTTTTATGTGGCATAGCAGAGCGCCTAACAACCATCCTACCACTGCACTCAGACTATAGATGATCTGATAGAGCCAGATCCACTCTCCAAAACTAAAAATAGTAAGAGGAAAGAGGAGAAAGGCTAAGACAGGAACCCTTATGGAAAAACCATGACCATGACAACGACCATCAATCAGCCCTAAGATGAATAAGCCTAGTGGAGTATAGAGCAGAATATTGTTAACAATCAAGGCCTTGGCAAGATAAGTATCCAAAAAAGAAGCAAGACCATAGATACCAACATAAAAGAATAAAATAATCAACGTATAAAGCAAGCCTATTTTCATCTTTTTATTCATAAGAAACCTCTTTTTGACTAGCAAATGAAGGATGGAACTACCCAGGTAATCTCTTTAGAATAAACTATCCCAAGCATCCAATCAGTCAAAGAAATTCCGAATGGATTTGACCTGCTCAACAGATTTTTTCAAAATCTTCACAGTCGTATCCGTTGACTTAACAACAATTTTTTGGGGTAAATATATAGTTTCCTTCAAAATTGCTTCTGCTACCGTATCCTGATTGGTGTGTTCCCTACGGAAATCATAGGAAATTTTCAAATCTAAATAATATTCGTAGACACGACGACCAAAATTTGTTGAAGAAATTTCATATAACTTCTTATTCAAAACATGCGCATTCATTGGCGGTGTTGCAACAATGGCTTCTACTACTGCATCAGCCAATTCCTGCTCACGAATAAAGAGGGTTCCAAACATCTTATCCGTTACCACATTCTTCAAATAGGGATTGACATGGGCTAAAATCGGAGTTCCTGAAGCCAGGCTTTCTAAGAAGGTCAAGCCCTGTGTTTCACTAGTCGAGGCGGAGATAAAGAAATCTGCAGCCTTGTAGTAAAGAGCCGTATCGCTTGGCGCAATCATACCTGTTAACTGAACATGTTCTTCCAAAGCCAGTTCAGCAATCAAGTCCTCCAAAGCAGCTGCATAGGGCCCACCACCAACAATGACCAATTTGACCTTGGGATTTTCCGAAAGAATTTTCGGCATAGCCTTAATAATGGCCTGAATATTTTTTTCATGGGAAATCCGTGACAGACTGAGCAACATAGTTTCATCGGTTTCAATTCCCAGTTGTGACCGCAATTCAGCCGTATCCTCTCCCGAGATTTCTGGACGGTCAAACTTAGCCAAATCAATGCCAGTAGGAATGACCCGTTTGGAAATCGGAATATCGTAGCCGGTCAACAAATCTTCCACAATTTCGCTAGGACAGATAACCCCATCTAAATCACGCAAATAGGCCCGAACAAAATACTTAATCATGCCTGGACGAATAATCCGCCCCTTAGCAATATAATGCACATAATCTTCATACTGGGTATGGTAGGTATGGACAACTGGAATACCAAGTTCTCTAGCCACCATCTTACCCAAAATCCCCAAGGCAAACTCGGTATGGGTATGAATAATATCTAGCTTGTAGCGGCTAGCAATCTTCAAGGCGTCTGTAAAGCCTGCATAGGCCACTCGCCTATCTTTAAAGGCAAAAAATGGAACACTGGGAATACGAATAATATCCCAATCTTCATAGCGATTGACATCCTCATCTGTTGTTGTAAAAATAAATACTGTATGACCTAGCTTCTCCAACTCTGTTTTTAAGGTACGAATAGAGGTCGCAACCCCTGAAACCTGTGGAAAATAGGTATCCGTAAACAGTCCAATCCTCATCTACATCTCCAATACTTGACGATAGGCCTCTACCAATTGATGACCAACTTGATCAATTGATCGACTAACGGCGACTTGATAGCCCGCTTCTCGTTTATCTACTTGCATATCTAAAATCTTTTGAATAGAGGCAACGAAATCATCCACCGTTTGCCCCAACTCTGCACTGGTTTCATCAATCCATCCCTCATAGACAGGAATATCTCGCAGTACGACATGCTGACGGCTGGCAAGAGCTTCCAGAACTACAATCCCTTCCGTTTCTTCGTGAGAAGGAAAGAAAAAGGCATCCGCTCCGCTCATTGCACCCTGAAAAACTGCTCCCTTAAAATAACCAGGAAACTCAACATTAGCCGGATGGTCACCTTCTACAATCTTGCGAATATAGGACGGAATCATCCATTTATTGATAGAACCCAGCCAAATAAAGCGGACATGGGGCATCTTCTCTGCAACCTTGACAAAGTCCTCAATCCCTTTACGTCGGAAGTAAAGACCTGCGCAGACAACAACTGGCTGACCTTCCTCAATGCCAAAATGCTCCCTAAACACAGCTTCCTTATGGGGATCTTTCTTATACTTATCCAAGTCAATTCCATTTGATACTGCAACAATCGGAGTAGTCACTCCATAAGACTGGATGAGCTTTTTTGAATAGGTGGAGGGAGTAATAATAAAGTCAGCCTTCTGGTACATACTAGCCAAGTATTTCCCAACCAAGGGAGCTAGAAAATTAGAGCCAATAAAGGAATTCTGAAAATCTTCCTTGGTCGAATGCCCATGTAAAATCACCTTTTTCCCATGACGCTTGGCTGCATGAAGCAAGAACCAAGAGCGAGGACCGTAGGTATTGATATGAACCACATCATAGTCCCCCAATAAATCGGTCGTATAGGGAATACCAGCCATATCCAAGGCCTCCATCTGATGATGAAGGGCCCGACCGATACCCGATTTTTCTAAAACTGTTTTTCCTTCAAGATACAATAAAACCTTCATACTCTATATTATATCCCTTTTTGACCATTTTTCCTATCCAAAACCAAGGATTTATAAAAAGACCATCAGCGTAGATGCTTGGACTTGGCCTCAACATCAAGCATGATGGTCTTTCTTTGTAGCTATTATTTGGTAGATTTACGGATTTTAAGACCGTGGTTAAGAATAACTTCGCGGTTATCCAAGTCTTCCTTATGCATGATTTTGGTCAACATCCGCATAGCAATGGCACCAATATCATAGAGTGGTTGGTTGATAGAGGTTAGATTTGGACTGGTGAATTTTGTAACCAAAGAATCATCACTAGTCACAATTTCAAATTCCTCTGGTACCTTAATTCCCTTATCGCTAATACCATTTAACAAACCTGCTGCAATCTCATCTTCAGCAACATAGGCTGCTGTTGCTCCTGCATTTAGAATACGTTCTGCCAGGGCGTAGCCTTCTTCGTACTTGTACTTAGATTCAAAGACAAGACCCTCGTTGAAGTCAATACCATTGTCCTTCAATCCTTGCTTGTAGCCTGCAAGACGGACCTTGCCATTGATGTCGTCCACAAGTGGACCTGACACAAAGGCTATTTTCTTGTTGTTTTTAGCAAGAAGATGGACAGCATCCGCACTCGCCGCTGCATAGTCAATGTTGACACTTGGCAATTGGTGTTCTAAATCCACTGTACCTGCTAAAACAATCGGTGTCCGAGAACGTGAAAACTCAGCCCGAATCTTGTCTGTTAAATGATAGCCCATGAAAATGATACCATCCACCTGTTTAGAGAAGAGGGTATTGACTACGTTAATCTCCTTCTCATCATTTTCATCGCTATTGGCAAGGACAATATTGTACTTATACATATCCGCAATATCATCAATCCCTTTAGCCAAGGTCGCAAAATAAGCATTAGCAATATTTGGAATGACAACCCCCACTGTTGTCGTTTTCTTACTTGCTAATCCCCTAGCTACCGCATTTGGACGATAGTCCAAGCGGTCAATCACTTCCAATACTTTCTTACGAGTATTTTCCTTGACATTTTTATTCCCATTCACAACACGTGATACTGTTGCCATGGATACGCCTGCTTCACGGGCCACGTCATAAATCGTTACCGTATCATCAGTATTCATCATCGACGTTACTTCCTTTCTTTTTCTTTTCTATTTTATGAAAATTACGCTTTCACCCAATTCTAGTGTATCACTTTTTGAAACCACTTTCAAGAGAAAAAGGGGATTTTTTTGATAATACTTGCAATTTTTTTCATTTTTTGAAACAATAGTCTATATAATAAACGAAAATTTCAACACAATTTCCCAAAAATAGAAAGGTGCCCACATGTCAAAACTCAATCATGTAACATCCTACCTTGAAACCAACAAATTGGACCTGGCTATCTTCTCAGATCCAGTCAGTATCTACTACCTGACTGGCTACCACAGTGATCCACACGAACGCCACATGATGCTCTTTGTCATGCCCGACCACGACCCCCTCCTCTTCCTTCCAGCCTTGGATGTGGAGCGTGCAGTAGCGACCGTTGACTTCCCTGTGGCTGGCTATATGGATTCTGAAAATCCTTGGAAGGTTATCAAGAGCAAGCTACCGCAGAAAACATTCTCTGCCATCGGTGCTGAGTTTGACAATCTCAACCTGACCCGTTACCACGGTTTGCAGTCTATTTTTGACCAGCCTTTCTCTGATTTGACACCACTAATCAACACCATGAAATTGATCAAGTCACGTGACGAGATTGAAAAAATGTTGGTGGCAGGTGAATTTGCGGACAAGGCCATGCAGGTTGGTTTTGACAATATCTCCCTCGATGTGACGGAAACAGACATCATTGCTCAGATTGAATTTGAGATGAAAAAACAGGGCATTTCAAAAATGAGTTTTGATACCATGGTCTTGACAGGTAACAATGCTGCAAACCCACACGGTATTCCATCGACAAATAAAATCGACAATAACGCTCTGCTTTTGTTCGACCTAGGCGTCGAAACCCTGGGCTATACCTCTGATATGACACGGACAGTAGCTGTCGGTCAACCTGACCAATTTAAAAAGGATATTTACAACCTGACTCTGGAAGCTCACATGGCAGCGGTCAATATGATCAAGCCTGGGGTGACGGCAGGTGAGATTGACTACGCTGCTCGTTCAGTCATTGAAAAGGCTGGTTATGGTGACTATTTCAACCACCGGCTTGGGCATGGTTTGGGCATGAGTGTGCATGAGTTTCCGTCCATTATGGAAGGAAATGACTTGGTTATTGAGGAAGGCATGTGCTTCTCTGTTGAGCCTGGTATCTACATTCCAGGAAAAGTTGGTGTCCGCATTGAAGACTGTGGCTATGTCACTAAAAACGGCTTTGAAGTCTTTACAAAAACTCCGAAAGAACTTTTGTATTTTGAAGGATAAAAAACAAGCCTCCTACAAATCTGTAGGAGGTTATTTTGTCTAGAAATTTCGACCGTTTTTGCCGTAGCCGTATTTTTCCATAAAGTCCTGACGGAATTCGAGCAGGTTATCGTCCATGATGGCCTGACGGACATTTTTCATCAGGTTGATTAGGAAGAAGAGGTTGTGGTAGCTGGTCAAGCGGATACCAAAGGTTTCGTCTGCCTTGAGCAAGTGACGAAGGTAGGCACGGGTATAGTTTTTACATGTGTAGCAATCACATTCTGGATCAAGTGGCGTAAAGTCTTCAGCAAACTGGGCATTTTTTACCACCAAGCGACCATGGCTGGTCATACAGGTGCCGTTACGTGCGATGCGGGTTGGCAACACGCAGTCAAACATATCGACACCACGGATGACGGCATCAATCAAACTGTCTGGCGCCCCCACTCCCATGAGGTAGCGTGGCTTGTTCTCAGGTAAAAGAGGGGTCGTGAAGTCCAGTACGGCATTCATTTCATCATGGGTTTCTCCAACAGCCAGACCGCCGATTGAATAACCTGGAAAATCCATGCTGACTAGGTCTTGAGCAGACTGACGACGGAGGTCTTCAAATCCAGCCCCTTGCACGATTCCAAATAATCCCTGGTCATGCGGACGTCGGTGTGCCTTGAGGCCACGTTCTGCCCAACGGCTGGTTCTTTCAATGGATTTTTTTACATAATCATAAGGCTGATAGAACTGTGGACACTCATCAAAACTCATCATAATATCCGAGCCCAGATTGTTTTGAATGGAAATAGCCTTCTCAGGTGACAGGAACATCTTGCTGCCATTGAGGTGGTTCTTGAAGGTCACTCCTTCTTCTGAGATATTGCGGCTATCCGCCAAGGAATAGACCTGGAAACCACCTGAGTCTGTCAAAATGGGCTGGTCCCAGTTCATAAACTTGTGCAAGCCACCTGCTCGAGCAATTAGCTCATCGCCTGGTCGGAGCCATAGATGATAGGTATTTGATAGGATAATGCCTGAGCCCATTTCCTTCAACTCTTCAGGCGACATGGTCTTAACTGTTGCCTGTGTCCCTACGGGCATAAACATAGGGGTCGGGAAGGTCCCGTGGGGTGTGATAATCTCCCCTAAACGAGCACCTGTGTGCTTTTCTTTCTTAATCAAGCGGTACTTGATTGGAACATCTGTCATGGTTACCTCCAACTAGGAAAAACAGTCCTAGGAATTTTTTCTTGTATGGTCAAGCAGTCGAACTCGCTTAAAGTTCGCTATTTTCCACAGCATCTTCCAGTCTATCAAAAAAATACTTTCTTGTCACTTAGAATTATGTTACAATATTCAGCAAGGAGGTTATGTAGATGTTTACAATTTTTGAGATTAGGGAAAAAGCTCGCCAGACCATTCATCATACAGATGGTATCTATCAAGTAGCAGCTGTTCCCGTTATTCTATCTGTTATCGTTCAATTATTCTCTGCTTCTCGCAATAGTCTTGTTGGCCTGACACCCGAAGACATTGTTAGTCCGGGCTACCTTTTTTCTACCTCCTTGTTTCCTTTATTCTATGGTTTATTACTAGGCTTGCTTCAGCTATCTGTCCTTTGGACCTTATTTCAAGTCACAAAGAATATCAAACAGGCCACGTCATTTAAGGACTGCATCAGCATTTTTTCACATAAGGATTTTGGAAAGGTGTTCAAGACCTATATTTTGAAGAGTTTCCTTCTCTTCCTATGGGGCTTGGTCTTCTATCTTGGGCTTGGTTTAATTATTGGTAGCACCACCGTCACCGCTACAATCATTCTATCAACAGGTTCGACCGATCCAAATCTCCTTCCTCAAGATCTTCTAGCCTTACTGGGGATTTTACTTATTAGCGGTATGTTCCTGACCATCATTGGACTTGCTATTTATATTCCGCAAATCTATGCCTACTCTCAAGTTGAATTTATCCTATTCGAACAGTTGGAGCGGGAGGAATACACTGGAGCCTTTTCCATTATCAAGGCCAGTAGAAAATTGATGAAAGGATACAAGTTCAAACATTTTGTATTGGATTTGTCCTTTATCGGTTGGTTTGCGCTTATCATCATCACCTTTGGCCTAGCAGGCCTCTATGTCTGGCCCTACCACTATTTAGCCCAATCTTATTTCCACGAAGGAATTTTAGATGATCAGGCCCCCAAAATGAACTACCTTTATGAATAATCTAACGATGACACGACCTATTTTTTATAAAATATGCATTTCTTTTGGAGGGACACAAGTACGAAGTTCTCTAAAGAAATAGTTTATAAACAGGGATAGAAAAGAAGTTGACCACCATCAACTTCTTTTCTATTATTCAAAATATGCATAAAATAGGCTTTTCATGAATTTGTGTCGATAATTAAGAAAAAAAAGAGGTAAAACATTGGAATTCTATATAGTTTTATGTTATACTATCAACTGAGGAATGATAAGTGTATATTCTTACATCTTTAGAATTGAAATAGGTTTCTTCCTTTCTATTTTTTACGCCATGTGTAGTAGCTTATTCCAATTCTAACATTCCTCTTTCATAGAATTCCTAGGTCCAGCCTTTCAGGTTGGATTTTTTTGCAGAAAAAAGTCAGTTCCCTTGAGAAACCGACTTTACAATATATAAGACTTTCTAATGAGAAGTCAAGATAAACTTACCAACCAAATTCCTCATAGAAAATTTGTGTTTTTGGAACCCCATTTTTGGCCAAGGTCTTAATCCAATAACGAGCCATGACTGGTGGGCCTGACACTAAGACTGTCAAGTCATCAAAGTCATGAGGCAGAGCAGACAAAACTTCTGCTTCTTCAAAGGCACCGATTTTTCGGACAGATCTAAAATTCTCTCTTTCGGCTTCCCAAGATTTGAATTTTTCTTCGTAAATCAGGGCCGCTTCAGTAGTTGCACCATGAAAAACAGTCATGTCAATTTCTGGGAATTGATCAATAACAGATAGTAATGGTGTAATTCCAATACCACCTGAAATCATGATAATATGCTTAGGTGCTTGATCCTCAACGACTGTTTGGAACATGCCGTAGCCTCCATCAACTCGGACACGAGCTGGAGCTGCAACAGTTTGTAAGGTACGAGTAAAGTCACCATCACCACGAATAGCTAATGTAATCTGATCCTTGTCATCTGGGGCATTGACAATAGAGAAAGGATGGGGCTCAGCTAAACCTTTTACACCTGGGAAAGAGATAAAGACGAAGTCTCCTGCTCTCATTTTAGAAGCCTTGCCTTTTGGTAGCTGAATCTGTAATTCGTGAATATTGTCAGCAATCTCTTGATTTGCAACCAATTTGGCCATATACCCTTTTGCATTTGGCTTGAATTTGGCCCAGAGATATGACAGGAATACAAAGCCAGAAGCTAAGTAGAAGACCGCCATAAAGCTAGTATTTGCCCGAATATAATCAATCAACTGAACATGGACAAAAATCAAGAAGGTTGCCAACAAGTTCAAGCGATGGAGCCATACAGATACTTCGTGTTTGAAAGTCGTTTTCAATTTGCGTTTTAGGTTAGCGAGGAAACGAATTCTTGATGTTAACCAGCCTGCCATGAAGACTATTGAATAAATAGCTAAGGATAGGAAGATGAGAAAGGCGATATTACCAGTTTGTTGAATCAAGCCGTAAGATGGCAAGAGATTCTTATGCATAAATGAAAAGTAAATAGCCACCAGACTGAGAATACCGTGAATCATATAGGCTGCTGGCAAGCCAATCAAGCGGTCTAACCACTTAGGTTTGGTTCCAATGTAAATCGCCAAAAGCATCCAGACATAGGCAACAATCCCTAAGGCAATACTGATTTTCATTTCTCCGTATCCTGTAGGTAAGCCTGTTACAAAGGTATAAATAAATGGAAATGGCAGGATGAATAAAGCAACCATCCAAGCTAATCCTAGGGCATAATTATTTTTCTTTATCACGAAATGAATTCTCCTTTTTGAAAAAATTGTAATAGTTGGGGTTTGATGGCTAAGCCACTGAGTTGGTGGTGGGCGATAGCTTGAGCTAATTTGGTCTCTGGCATGGTCAGTCCAGCCGTAGCCCAGACATCTGCCCTTGTCAGACTACTATCCATAAATGTAATCTGATGAAGGTCATTCTTGGCTTGGATATGCTGACCTCGTTTGCTGTAGCCAGATGTAGCAATGGCCCCATTCTTGGCTGTAAATACGGCAAGGATTTCTTGTAGATTTTCAGGATTTTCGATACCAATTTTCCAGACAAAATCACTTGTATCCTTGGTTGCAAACTGCATATCTCCTCCCCCATTTAAACAAACCGCTTCAACATCGGGGTGTTGGAGGTAGGGGTGGAGTTTATTTTGAAAGATTTTTTCAATCACCCAGCCCTTGACCAGTCCAGTTGGATCATAAATCCCCTTGTAGTAGGGGTCAAAGGCACCGTCTGTTTCTTGATGAGCCATTTCTGCTAGGGAAAAGACTTCTTGAAATTCCTGGTCTAACAAAACTGACCTATCTCCGTCTTGAAAGCGACAGACCAAGGAACTTGGACGAAAGGCTGAAAATTTTTCTTCCAAGCGTTCTAGCTCAGTCAGTATTTCCAAACTTAGGCTGTCCAACTCCTCTTCCAATTGGCTTGCTTGTGCTGTTGCCAGACTAATGGTAAAGGGCAGGGTCATCGCCTCAACTGTCCTGCTGATGATTTTTATCATGAGGCTTGGTTGATAGCATCTTGCAAGGAACCTGTAAAGCCTTTATAGGCTTCCGTTGCTCCTGAAATCTGGTTGACTTGAGCTGATTGATTGGAAATAGCTTCTGCAATATAGGTCGGTAGGGCACCGTCATTGATTTCTTGAGATGTGGGATTATCATTTGGATACTGCAAGATAGTTACGTCGCTGATATTTCCGCCTGAAACAGTTAATTGCACCTGGTAGTCACCGCGGTTGGTTGATGTTACTGCACCTGTATAGGTACCATCTGTCAAGCCTGTGGATTGGCTAGAGCTTGCTTCACTTGTCCCTGCTGCTTGACTGCTTGAGCTGACTTGACTAGAGCTACTTGCAAGCTGACTGGAGCTGCTGGTAGTGGTTTCTGTTGCTGTATCCGTCTGGAAAAAGAGCAAGAAAGCGTTATAGGCTGCTGCGGCCAAGGCTAGAAGGGCGATAAGAGCTGCTGTTAATTTTTTCTTCATGATTTCCTCAATTCTAATGTAAGAATACTATTTTCAATAAATTTTCAAATAGTGATTTCCAATTATAGCATGCTAAAAGTTGGAAAGGCAAGAAAAAAATCTCCAATTATAGCTATTTTAAAAATGTTTTAAGAAAGCTTTAAGAAAAGGCCCAGAAAATTCTGGAGCCTAATTTTATTATTGTAATAATTGCCAATTCAAAACATCTTGAATAGCCGTATTCCTATCTGGCAGGACTTCTGGTCCATCAGAAGTAACTTGACCTGTTTGAGCATCTAAGCGAAAAGTGCCAACAGTATAGACCTGACTGCCATCAGTAGCCAAGCGATAGATGGTTCCATGACTTTCTGGCCGATAGCCGTCTAAAAAGAAGCTACTGATTAGACCATTATCAAAAATATCTACATATACTCGAACATTTTCTGAAGAAACCAAGCGAGTTGGGTAGGATTCATTTCCCCAAATGGAGAAAATAAACTTGTGATTTCCACCAGTTGCAAGCAGGAGTTCTAACTGACCATTTCCGTCAATATCATGTAAGGCATAATAAAATGCAGCAGAGGGGTCGATATTTTTTAGGTAGCCCTCTTCCACCGTCGGATCATCAAAGGTCCCACCACTTCTCAACACTCTTATCCACTTGCTATAGGTATTTAAGATTGCTTGATAATTGGGGTAAAGAGTGGATTGGCTAGGAGGAACTGCTTGACTACTTTCCTCAGATTGACTGGTTTGGGTTTGACTAGAGCTTTCAGTAACTAAGCTGCTACTAGGACTGGTGCTTGTCGCTGAACTCATAGTTGAACTTGTGGTTGACGAGCTGGTCGAGTTCGTTGAAGTGCTGGTTGAGGAACTGATTTTAGTAGAACTGCTAGTAGTTGAAGAGGTAGTATCTACAGTCCTAGTCTGGCTAGAACAGGCTAGTAAGCTGACTAACATGACTACCGATAATCCCAAACATCTTATATATTTCATAGTCAATTTCATCACAGAACCTCCAACTTTCTTCTCTTACACTTCCTGCATCTCCAAATATTCAATCTTGATACACTTATTCATGACAATGTCATTGCGACCTGCTTGACGGAGAATGTCTTCTGCTTCTTGGCTTTCTAAACCGAGTTGAGCCCAAAAGATTTTCGCATCTGTCTGAACAAATTCACGCGCCACATCTGGCAAAAACTCACTCCGACGAAAAACATTGACAATATCTACTGGCTGGTCAATTTCTGCTAGACCGGCATAGACAGTTTCACCTAAAATTGTACTGCCTGCGGCCTTAGGATTGACAGGAATAATCTTGTAGCCAGCCTCTTGCATAAGTTTAGAAACACGGTAAGCTGCAGTTTCTTCACGGCTAGATAAACCAACGACTGCAATGGTTTTAGAATGCTTCAAGTAGTCAAAAATGACAGCTTGACTAGGGTTTTGAAATGAATAGGTCATAGCTTTCTCCTTTAGGATACATCAAATCGAAAGATAAATAGAAATAAAACAAGTGCAAGGATAGCCACCAATCGAACGGTCTTCTCTTCTTTCTCCGTCAGCCTTTCCGATTGGGTATTTTTGGAAATACAAACATCAAGACAGCATAGGAGGCACAACCGAGATTGTCCAGGTAATAGATTTTTAGTGCCCCAGGTTTGAATTATGCCTAGTAGACAAAAAACAAATCCAACCCAAAATTGCTGACCATAGGTTCTAGTCTTCTACCAGTCCGTCATCTGCTGCCTCTTTCTAGCTAACTTTACTTCTTAGAAATATTGTACAGAACGTCCTTGAGTTCACCAATCGTTTTCTTAAGGTTGGTACGGTCCTTGTCCATACCTGGATCTAAGGAGTAATAGATGGAACCAACGACAACTGAATCATCATAGGCACCTGTCGATTCCATACGGTAGAAGGTAATACGAGCCATTTTTTGATCCTTCATAATTTGACGACCGACCTGCCATTCTTGGTTGTTTATGGTGACAATTGTCTTTTCAATAAAAGAATGGTTGGTTTCAGCCATACGAGCCTCCAGCTCTTCTGGTGTCATATTACGGCCTTCTTCAAGAGGTGATGTATTAAATGCATTGATATTATACAGCTGAACCATAAAGTTACTAGAATTGGTCTTTACATCATAGACGGCTGCAATCGTTTCATCTTCCGTGTTCTCAGCGTTAATAGTCCAAGTTGCTGGAACATCATAGTAACGGAAATATTCCTTAATATTGCCAGCCTCATCCTTTTCTGCAACACCATTGTTGGCAGCATGGATCTTATGACCTTTTTGAGCTGGATCTGCTGGTGGATTAGCATTAACAACTACGACAGGAGCATTAGCAAGAACGTTCATGGTTTCGTTGCTTGTGTCTTGTTTCTCTTTTAAAATAGGTAATTGTGTTGAAAAATCAGCTCCAGAAGGGTTGGTACCCTTGTTTTCCTTTTTTTCTCCACAGCCTGCCAAAAGCAAGCTACATAATCCAATACATACTAGTGTTTTCTTCATGTCATTCCTTTCTATTTGGCTTCGTACCAGGTCTGTCCATCATTTTCATCGGCAATCAGTGGAACAGACAAGGCAATAGCTGATTCCATGGTTTCTTTCACAAGTTTTTTTACTGTTTCCAATTCAGTTTTTGGTACTTCAAGTACAATCTCATCGTGTACCTGAAGGAGCATGCGTGTTGACAGACCTGTTTCTACAATCGCCTTGTCCAAGTTTATCATGGCTACCTTGAGAATATCGGCAGCAGAGCCTTGGATTGGAGAGTTGATGGCTGTCCGTTCCGCAAAATTACGCACATTGAAATTACGGGAATTGATTTCTGGCAATTCACGACGACGCTTGTAAATAGTTTCTACATAACCCTTATCACGCGCCTCACGAACAATGGTTTCCATATAGTTCTTGATGCCAGGGAAACGCTCAAAGTAGGTTTCAATGTAGTCCTTGGCTTCCTTACGAGTAATGCCCAGATTGTTGGACAAGCCGAAGTCGGAAATACCGTAAACCACACCAAAGTTGACTGCCTTGGCGTTGCGACGGTCATTCGCCGTCACATCTTCAGCTTTTTCAATGCCAAAGACCCGCATAGCTGTCGAGGTATGGATGTCTACACCTTTCTGGAAGGCTTCAATCAAATGCTCATCCTTTGAGATATGTGCCAAGACCCGCAGTTCAATCTGTGAATAATCCGATGCCAAGAGGACACTATCTTCAAGCGATGGGACAAAAGCCTTGCGAATGAGGCGACCTTGTTCCAATCGGACTGGGATGTTTTGCAGATTAGGATCTGTCGAAGACAGGCGACCAGTCTGAGTCAAGTCCTGCACATAGCGGGTATGAATCTTGCCGTCTTCTAAGATAGCATCCTGCAAGCCGATAACGTAGGTTGACTGGAGCTTGGTAATCTGACGGTAGTCCAAAATCTTGGAAACCACTGGTGCAATTGGGGCAAGACGCTCTAAGACATCTACTGCTGTGGAATAGCCTGTCTTGGTTTTCTTAGTATATTCCAAAGGCAAGCCCATATCTTCAAAGAGGATGGTCCCAAGTTGTTTTGGCGAGTTGATATTAAATTCCTGACCTGCTAACTCATAGATTTCCTTGGTCAGTTGTTCAATCAAAACTTCATTTTCAGCCTGCATGGTTTGTAAAGTTTCTTTTTGAACCTTAATCCCTGTGATTTCCATTTTAGCTAGGACATTGGCCAAAGGCAATTCCATATCAAAGAGCAATGAAACCTGCTGGTTTTCTTCCAGTTTTTCTAGCATGACTGCTTCTGTTTCAATAAGAACTTGAAGTTTGTTGGCAAGATGCGGGAAGAAATCTGCTCGCTCTGGAAGAGCCAGTTTAGCTCCCTTGCCATAGATCACCTCGTCTGGCACCACACGGGTCTGACCATAGAGGTTGGCAATGGTAGTAATAGCGTTGTCCTCTACTGTTGACAGGAGGTATTTGGCCAAACGGCTGTCAAAGCTAGCTAATGGCAAGTCAATGCCCTGACGGGCTAGGAGGACTTTTCCACGCTTGAAGTCATAGGTTTTAACAGGCTGTTTTTCTAAGAAGTCACGCAAGATTGGGCTGTCGAGGAGTTCTGGTCCTCCAACATAAATCTGCTCCTTGTCACCCCATGCAAGCCCTACCAAGTCTTCTCGGTGGTAGTTTTCACCCAAGATTTCAAAATAGAAAAATTGGTCTGCCTGCAGCATGTCCTCTGTCAATTCGGTGACTGTTTGGAACTCTACTGCAGGAAGTTCTTCCTCAGCGCTAGTTCCCAACTGAGCCCGCAACTGTTTGAAGCCCATGTCATCATAGAATTGTCCTAGTTCTTCTACCTTGGGACCTTCATAAATCAGGTCATCCAGTCCGATTTCAATAGGAGCATTGGTGTCAATGGTGGCAAGGGTACGCGATAGGAAGGCTTGTTCCTTGTCAGCAATCAGGTTTTCCTTCATCTTTGAAGCCTTCATGCTGTTGATGTTTTCGTAAATACCGTCCAGTGACCCGTGTTCAATCAGGAGTTTGAGACCTGTCTTTTCACCGATTTTGGTCACGCCAGGGATGTTATCGGACTTATCACCCATGAGTGCTTTGAGATCAATAAACTGAGTGGGGGTGATACCCATTTTTTCCATGAGGTAGGCTGGGGTAAATTCTTCGAATTCGGCTACGCCTTTCTTGGAAATCTCAACTACGGTGTTTTCGTCTGTCAGCTGGATCAAGTCCTTGTCACCGCTGACAATGGTCACATCGAAGGGAATGTCTGTCCGCTCTGCCATTTTGTCCAAGGTACCGATAATATCGTCCGCCTCGTACTGAGCCAGCTCATAGTGTTTGACCCCCATGGCATCCAACATCTGACGGATAAAAGGGAACTGCTCGCGGAATTCGTCAGGTGTCTTGGCCCGGCCCGCCTTGTAATCGGCGTACATCTCCGTACGGAAGGTGGTTTTGCCGGCATCAAAAGCCACCAAGATGTGGGTCGGCTCAATCCGCTTCATCATGTGGTCCAGCATGAGGTTGAAGCCGTAAATGGCGTTGGTATGCAGACCGTTGGCATTCTTGAAACGGTCAATTTGGTTATAAAGTGCAAAGAAAGCACGGAAGGCTACCGAAGAGCCATCAATGAGTAATAACTTATTTTTTTTCATGTTTCTATTATAGCATGGATGGGGAAGATTTGTGGGTAGTAGAGGGCTGGAATACAAAGAAAATCCTAGCCGAGACTAGGATTTAAAATGTGTTTTCATATTGTCAGTTGATAATCTTCTTTGACCTCTTCAAAGAACTTATCTATATTGGCATAAATTTGATCGTATTGTAAATTATCATTCTCCTCAAAGAACTTCCTCTTTTGCTCTGATTCCAAAAACAGTCGATAATGGACTTCTTGATAGGAGTATTTGAAAAATGCTAACCATTGTGGATAGTTAATGGCAAGGGGATTTTCAGTAATAATGATTTTGCCGAGATTAACAGCTGTACTCACTGAATGAGCAGTAAAGAGTATGGTTCCCAACTTTGGATATTTTTTCCTATTAGTAGAAAAAGCAACAGCATCTGAAAGGCTGGCTCCCTGTGACAAGCGGCGACAAGCATAGCCTAATCTAACCAAAACTTCGATCAGCATCACTGGAATGGACATAGTAGCAAAGTGAATAAAATCATATCCATCTTGATACATTCCCTGAACGATTTGAGCAATGGTTTCTTCCTCTTTGCCAATTTCTCCAAACTGTAAGAGATTAAATAGACCCATCAGAGGAGCAGGTAAACCCATTGAGGTTGTGATATCTGATTTAAAATGGACTAATAGCTTAGCTATTGCAAAAAAGATATTTTCTTCTTTGCGATCTAGGTAGTTTGGCATGTCTTGGACTACAATTTTGCCAAATTTATCAATTGTAGTCATCTGCCCATTCATGATATCCAAGACTCCAATGATGAATCCCACTAATGGATCATGCCCCAAGGAATAGAGACGATGATATTGTGGAGATAGTCCATTTACAATACGTTCAGTATTTCGATTATCCTGAGCATCAAATGGAACTTTAGCAAATTCCAAATTTTCCATTTCTCCTGGTGGAAATACTGCTTTAAATCGATCTCTGACATAGTTGGCAAGCGGTCCTGCATTAACTGACTTTGCTGGCATACCAATTAAAAGAATATCAACTAAAGAAGCTAGAATGCCACTGCCCACACCAAGCAAGATATCAAATTTATCCAGGCTATAAATTGCTTGGTATTCAGCTCTAAGTGCTGTCAGGACTTCACGATTTTCAATTATCTCATCCGCAGATAATATATCTTCAAAAATAACATTCTCTTTTGTATGTTGATAAGCCTTTTTTGTTAATTGCTCCCAAGAAAGCAGGGAAATCTCTTTCTTGGGAATATATTGAACTGTTTTTGTTTCTACAGTCGTAACTTTATTTGGAAGTTGATAACCCAAAGAAATCAGAAGTTCCTCACTTGTCGAGATTCGCTGATCAAGTCGTTTGGTATCCTCCTGTCTTTGTTTTTCCAATCCCACCAATTCCTGTTGCTGGTATTTTAGAACTTTCAATACTTCCTTTTCACCATCGCTATATTTATATCGACTCTTCTTGTTCTGATTCATCTTGCGTCCCTATATCCTCTTTCAATTCTTCAATAGCTTTTTGCAATAGAATATTTAAACTGGTCAAATAATCAATCCGTTCTTTATTCTCTTGATTTTCAGATTTTAGAGCCTCGATGATAGCTTGATGTTTTTGTAATGCAACTTTATAGAGGCGTTTTTTCTCCTGTTGGAGATGTTGTTGGTTAAGAATATTGGCAATTGCTAAACCACCACCAGCTAAAATTGCAACTGGAGCTGCAAGTACAAACAAACCTGCTACCATGCCACCACCAACAAGGGCACCAGCAGCAGCTAAACCTGAGGTAATTCCTGCAGCCGAAAGCCCCACTGTTCCTAGTCCATATAAGGCACCGTAAGAAACAACACCGCCTAAGCCTGCTCCTAACCCCATAGCCAACACATCTTTTAGAGGACTATCAGCAATGATACGATTTGGATCCAGAATTGATAAATTTGCTTCATTTACGATATGAACTACACTTTGTAATGATTCCATAGAATCAAAATGCATTTTCTTAGCTGGTTCTTTTTTTACACCAGACATTTCAGCAGATTTTTGATTTGTTTTGTCCTTGGTTTGAGTTGTCTTATTTGCCGATTTCCATAAATGGTTCCAACCTTTTCCTAAATCAGCGCCAATTTGACCTACAAAATCTGCTGAGCCTTGAACAACTTTACCAGCCTCATTTCCTACGACACCTAGTCCTTTTCCTAGCTCATTGCCGAGCTGACCTAAAATATCCAAAGAGTTGTCAACAACGTACTGCACACCCTCTACTACAACATCAAATGGGGCATGCTCCTTATTCTTCCTTGCTTTGTCCACTAAATTTTTATCAAAGGACGCAAAATCTAACTGAATAAATTGCTCATCAGGTTGTACTTTGATTGCACCATTCGGATATTCTTCTAATATTTCAACCGGTGCACCTTTAGGAATGATTCTACCAACACAATCATCTATTAACTGGAAAAGGCTAACCATTTCAAATTGTCCTTCGTTCATGTGAGAACATCTAAGACCTTTACTTGGATAATCTTGCTCGAAATAATACGAAACTTCCATAATTAAACTAGGTAGGTAATCAGTAGTTCGATAGACAATTTCTTCTGGAATACCAAAAAATGGTTCAGCGATACTGCCAGCTATAGCAGCCAGGGTGTCACTGTCTCCACCAAGAGACACTGCATTACGAATCGCATCTTCAAAATCTTCTGATTCTAAAAATGCTACGATGGCTTGAGGAACACTTCCTTGACAACTACTATCAAATTGATATGAGGGACGAATAGCATCCAGCGTAAAATCAAGATTGTAGAAATTGTCAGTTACAAACTGGCGGATTTCTTCTTTATTTTTTCCAGTTCGAGCCAAAAAGATTGCACCGGCTACTGCCTGGGCTCCCTTGATTCCTTCTGGATGATTGTGAGTTACAGAAGCAACACGTTCAGCTAAGGTTAGTGTCTCTTCGAGTGATTTACCGACATGACCACAGGCTGAGACACGCATGGCAGATCCATTCCCAAAACTATTGTAAGGTTCTGAATCCTTGCTCTCAATCCATTTTTTAAACTGAGGACCGTAACCAGCTCTAGGATACAGCTTACCAAAATCTTTCATATTCAAGACTAAAGCTTCTTCTAAATCATCAAATGGTTCATTCAAACCTAAGAAACTAGCCGCAACTGCAGCTGTCATAACACTATCATCTGTAAATCGACAATTTGGATGAAATAAATCAAAATCTTTTGACTTAATATCTCTCCCCTCAAATCGTGACCCAATGACATCTCCAACTATTGCACCAAACATAGCCAATCCTTTCTTTTTATGGACAAAAGAGAATTTTTTCTCTATAATTTTTATATACTATATCCATTATACTAACATATCCACATCACTCTGTAAAGTGATTTTTTATTATTTGCCACCAAAAACAGTGGTTTGTTTTCAATTGGTAGTTTTCGGAGGAATTTCATGAAACAGTACCCATTACAAGAACATATTACAAATCGTATTCGATATCTTCGCCAAGAAAAAAAGCTAAGTCAAGAACAACTCAGCGAAAAAGCAGAACTCGGAACCAACTATATCCATAACGTTGAGAAAAAGTCTTCCAATATTAAAGTTGAAACCTTAGAAA
Source organism: Streptococcus sp. SS-4456 (assembly GCF_036680365.1). NCBI lineage: Bacteria > Bacillati > Bacillota > Bacilli > Lactobacillales > Streptococcaceae > Streptococcus > Streptococcus sp. SS-4456. The sequence continues at coordinate 59,733 of NZ_JAVIHI010000003.1, forward strand.
AAATAATGGAAGCCTTGTCCGTCACTCCCGATCAATTCTTTAATTTTCAGATTTCCGAAGCCAGTCCAGAAGCTCGTGAAGTCTTTGAAGCGATTACTCAGCTTCCTCAAGAAAAACAAACTAAAGTATTACAAGCTATCCGACTATTACTTGAAACAATCAATGATTGATAAATATATTATCTTTGTTCCATTGGAAACAAAGATGCCAATAAGTATCCCATTTTATTGAACGAAAGATAGTAAAAATCCTAGCCGAGACTAGGATTTCTCTTTTCGATAATAAATGTTTTTTCGCCACCACTAGGCTATGTGGCTTTTCATATTCCTGATCCAGGTAAGATTGGTAGGTTCCGGGTGCGATAAATCCACGCATACCAAGTATGTCGGTTCCAGCTTGTCCAATCACAGAATCAGCCAGAAGAACGCAATTAGTAGATAGGACGAAATAGGTTTTAAATTTAGACTTTCTAAATTTGAATAATTCCGCATGTATTGCTTCTTTCATTCGATAGGCATACATTTCAAGCGGCTGTCCATCTGCCGTTTTCGATACTTTTTCAGGACTTGGATTACAAAGAAGAAGCAGATTATCAATTTCAGCTAATCGAGTTTCTATAGCCTCTTCTTGCTCTGGTCTTAAGCTCAGCTGGTAACCTAACATGGTCATTCCTTCTTGATTACAGAAGTCAACATAGGCTTGGCGCTCTGCTTTGAACAAGACTCCATCACCAATCGCACCACCCAAACGCTCAGACAGGACATCGTATGAGCCGTAACCATAAACCTGTCCTTTGTAACTCAAATCAACATGTCCAACAGCCCCAAAAACCTCTTCACCTACATGCACAAATATTTCTAAAATAGGCGTTTCTGTAATATCTTTTTGACTATTGTAAACTGATTGAGCCGTCTGATCCTTATTGTCAGCTAAATAATTATTGACTTTTTCTAGGGTCATCCGTGGTACGAGAGCTGCAAGGAACAAGGGTAAGGTTAGGCGGACATGACGCTTTAGACTCTGTTGCTCGATTGCTTCTTCAAATAGGAATCCATCACGTAAATTGGTGAGTCCATACAAGATCAGATACCTCCGATGACAATGGTTTGAACAACCAGCTGTGTGCCTGACACAAATAGGGAAGCCGAACCTAGTAAGGATAACCAAATTCCATCTATTAAATAGCGAATCCGTGGCTCTACCCCATCTTTTCGATATAGGTAAAAAGTAATGAAATTGATAAGAGCTGTAAAAAGTTGGTAAATCCCAACAAAAATAGCCGCGAAATAGAGGGGAATTTGAACAGCTAAATCGAGACTGGCTAGGATCCCGAAAAGAACAGCTTTCCCAACTATGCAATGACACTTTCACTCGATTTCTTCTTTCTGAAAAATGTCATGCTTAATTCATATAAAGCTAAAAAGAATAGACCTGCATGAATGAACCGAAGAATCAAACCTGGAAATTGCCAGCCAGCAATTAAAAATCCAAGTCCAAGAATAATCAAAATCAAACCTTGACCAACTAGTTTGCGACCTGTCAATCCCAATTCACTAATTTTTTTCATGCCTCTATTATAGCATGACTTCGATATTTCTCCTAGAATATAAGAAGTCAAAAATAGATATAAAATAGCTAGACTTGAATAGCCCAGACTTGTCAAATATCCTCGATAGGTTTACAATAGAAACATGATTACAATTGAACGTGTATTAGAAATCTTGAAGGCGGATGCTAACTTCCGCCATATCAAACAGAATGACCAGACTGACAGCACATGGACGGATGTCCAGTTTGACGCTCTCAGCTACGACAGTCGCACGGTTAGCCCGACGACCCTCTTTTTTGCCAAGGGCTTGGCCTTTAAGAAAGAATTTCTGGAAAAGGCTATCGAGGCTGGTCTTGCTTTTTACGTGTCTGAAATCGACTATGAGGTCGGCATTCCTGCTATCATCGTCCATGACATCAAGCAGGCTATGAGCCTGATTGCTATGGATTTTCATGGTCATCCCCAGAAACAGCTCAAATTCCTAGCTTTCACCGGCACCAAGGGTAAGACAACGGCGGCTTATTTTGCTTTTAACATTCTCAAACAGAGCCACAAGCCTGCCATGCTTTCGACCATGAACACCACACTGGACGGCAATACCTTCTTCAAGTCCACCCTGACCACGCCCGAAAGTCTGGACCTCTTTGCCATGATGGCGGAGGCGGTCCAAAACGGCATGACCCACCTGATTATGGAGGTGTCCAGCCAGGCCTATCTGGTCAAGCGGGTTTACGGGCTGACCTTTGATGTCGGCGTTTTTCTCAACATCAGCCCCGACCACATCGGCCCCATTGAGCACCCGACTTTTGAGGACTATTTCTATCACAAGCGTCTGTTGATGGATAATAGCAGAGCAGTCATTGTCAATGCTGGGATGGACCATTTCGAAGTGGTGAGAGACCAAGTCAGCTCCAAAGACCATGACTTTTACGGTCCAGCTTCTGAAAATGAAATCACCCAGTCAGCAGGTTTTGACTTCACAGCGACCGGCAAATTGGCTGGCCATTACGACATCCAGCTGATCGGTGGTTTCAACCAAGAAAATGCCATCGCAGCCGGCCTCGCCTGTCTCCGCTTGGGAGCAAGTCTGGAAGATATTCACACAGGGATTGCCCAAACCAATGTCCCTGGCCGTATGGAAGTCCTGACCCAGCAAAACGGAGCCAAGGTCTTCGTGGATTATGCCCACAACGGTGATAGTGTCAAGAAGCTGATTGATGTCGTCTTGGAACACCAGACAGGTAATGTCATCTTGATTTTAGGCGCTCCTGGTAACAAGGGAGAAAGCCGCCGCAAGGACTTCGGTCTGTTGCTCAATGACTATCCTCAGGTTGAGGTGATTCTGACCGCTGATGACCCCAACCGTGAGGACCCAGCTGCTATTGCTGAACAAATCCGTACCCACATGACCCGACCAAGCGACTTTATCTTGGACCGGGAAGAAGCCATACGCACAGCTATGAGCCAGACAAACTCTCCGAAAGATGCCGTCATCATCGCCGGTAAGGGGGCTGATGCCTACCAGATTGTCAATGGTGAAAATGTCGCCTATGACGGTGACATCGAAGTAGCAAAACGCTATCTATAACGAAGAATCCTTGTCCATGTGACAGGGATTTTTTATAACCATTCTCATCAAATTAAAATTGTCAGAAAACTCTTTGTTTCTATCAAAAACTATGATATAATGGATATCTATGTGAGTAAAGGAGGGCGTATGGCAACCATTTCAGCCAAGGATTTGGCCGTTTCTTATGGGAAAAAATCAATACTGTCTGACCTATCTATTGACTTCCCAACCGGAAAAATCACCAGCATTATCGGTGCCAATGGGTGTGGGAAATCCACACTATTAAGGGCTCTCAGCCGTATTTTACCTGCGGATAAGGGAACCGTCTATTTAGATGGGAAAGACATGCAGCAAATTTCAACAAAGGAAATTGCAAAGCAGTTGGCCCTACTCCCTCAGGTACAGGAAAGTTTGGATGGGATTCGAGTCTATGATTTGGTATCTTATGGTCGCTTTCCTCATCAAAACGCCTTCGGTAGATTGACGAACTTAGATAGGGAGAAAATAACATGGGCTTTGGATGAAACTCAAACCACTGAATTTGCTGAATTGCCTGTGCAATCACTTTCTGGAGGTCAACGGCAACGAGTTTGGATTGCTATGGCGCTAGCCCAGGATACAGATATCATTCTACTAGATGAACCAACAACCTATCTGGATATGCACCACCAGTTAGAAGTTCTTGAGTTGCTACAAAGGCTCAATCGGGATAATGGCAAAACCATTGTTATGGTACTCCATGACCTCAACCATGCCGCCCGTTTTTCAGACCATATCATTGCCCTGAAAGACGGATCCATTCTGCAAGAAGGAAGTCCAGAAGAAGTCATCACGGTTGAACACCTACGACAAATTTTTGACATTGAAGCAGATATTTTGCCAGCCAGCCACTATGGTTATCCAATATTAACTACCTATACTCACACAAAACCTTCTACAAAAAAATAAGGAGTTATCATGAAAAAGTTTTCACTGTCTCTTAGTCTTGTTTTGTCAGTTCTAGTCTTGACTGCCTGCTCTGCTATTTCCCAAAAGGAAAACCAGACTAGCCTATCAGCTATGCCAACTATCGAGGGTGTTTCCTACTATGGTGATGTGCCAGCCCAGCCTAAAAAGATTGTCAGCCTCAACTTTGCCAATACTGGTTATCTCTTGCAGTTGGGCTTCGATGTAGTCGGTGCTACCTCCTACGACTTGGAAAATCCAGCCTTCTCTGAAAAACTCAAAGTAGCTACTGCTGTTACCAGCGAGGATTTGGAAGCCATCGCTGCGCTGGAACCAGACCTTATCGTAACTGGTTCAACCGATGAAAAAATCGAACAACTGGCTGAGATTGCTCCAACCATTTCCCTCGAATACGGCAAGCACTCCTATGCTGAAACCTTGTCAGTTTTTGGTCAAATCTTTGGTCAAGAAACTGCTGTTGAAAAATGGCAGACTGCCTGGAAAGAAAGTGTAGCAAGCGCTGCAAAGGAAGTCAAAGCAACAACTGGGGATACAGCAAGCTTTACTATCATGGGCTACCTTGGCCAAGACCTCTACCTCTTCGGCAATAACTGGGGACGTGGTGGGGAGATTATCTACCAAGAACTCGGCTTTACAGCTCCACAAAAAGTCAAAGATGAGGTATTTGGACCTGGTTTTCTAGCTGTTTCCCAAGAAGTATTGCCTGACTATGCAGGCGACTACATCATCTTGGCTGTGGAAGACGAAAGTATCGCAGCTGGTCTATTAAATAGTGATGTTTGGAAAAACCTTTCTGCTGTTCAAAACAACCGCGTTATTAAAGTAGACAACAAGACCTTCTACTTCAATGACCCGATTTCACTTGAGTACCAACTGAACCTTCTCAAAGATGCTATCACAAAATAAGGATTGATTCTCTATGTTTTTAAAACAATTGGGGAGAAAAAATGGGGAAGAGGTTACGGCTAGCTTCAAGGCTAGTCTGTCACCTATCCCTCTTTTTTTCCTTCTTCTCTTTATACTCTTATTGGGTTCCTACTTGGGCTTTCGCTTGGGCGCCATTTCTTATTCGCATGACCAAATTCTCTCCGTCTTAAAAGCACCCTTGAAGCAGTCTGAACTTCAAGATGTTTTGATTGATTTGCGCCTACCCCGCATACTGGCGGCTGGCTTGGTTGGAGCTAGTCTAGCAACTTCTGGAAGCATTATGCAGGCTGTGACACGCAATCGCTTGGCGGACCCTGGACTACTGGGAATTCCTGCTGGTGCGGGGCTATTTCTGATTTTGAAAATGGTCTTCCTGCCACATTCTTCTGAACTCTTCAGCATCCTCGCCTGCTTGTTAGGTTCTGGCATAGCGGCTAGTTTGGTCATCTTTCTAAGCCAGCAAAATAAAGGAAACAAAAGTCCGCTCCATCTGGTTTTAGCGGGAATCATGGTCACTGCCCTCACACAAGCCTTGGGACAAGTAATGGCCTTATTATTTGACTTATCCAATCACATCATCGGACTAGAGGCAGGGAGCCTGACCTCGATTAGTTGGCACAGTCTATTGTGGGTTGCACCGCTTATTCTACTGGCGCTCCTTCTGGCACAAGTCTTTGCCCATTCCTTGACCATTCTCAGTTTGGACGATACAGTAGCCAGGGCCTTGGGACAAAACACGCAGAAAATGACCCTCTTCTTCCTGGCCATGGTTGTCCTCTTGTCTGCTTCTTCCGTTGCCCTGGTCGGTTCCCTCTCCTTTATCGGCTTGATTATCCCCAATCTCTTGACCTCTCTACTTCCCAAAGATTACCGTTATATCCTACCTTTTTCATCCTTGGCTGGTGCTGGTTTTCTCGTTTGGTTGGATTTGATTAGTCGAACTCTCCATCCGCCTTATGAAACTCCCCTGTCCAGTCTAATTAGCTTTGTTGGCCTACCAATCTTTCTCTGGCTCATTCGAAAGGGGGAATGGCAAGCATGAAGAAAAAAGCTATCTTTCTCTTCCTCTCACTCTTACTCATCAGTTTGTCCTGTTTGTCCCTCATTATTGGCTACAGTAAATTAGGACTGACCGACCTTTTGACTACCATGAGTGGACAAGCTAGCTCCGCTACCCAGTTGATTTTTTGGAAAATTCGTCTGCCACGCCTGATGGTTTCCATTCTTGCTGGCGGTGCTCTGGCAATCAGCGGCCATCTTTTTCAAACCCTCACTCGAAATCCCTTGGCAGATTCTGGCATTCTGGGCGTCAATGCGGGGGCAGGACTCTTGCTTACTCTTGCCCTTACTTGGAACATAACTTTCCCACTTTCACAGCCTCTTCTGGCGTTAATTGGAGGTTTCCTAGCATCTGGTTTGGTTTATCTATTGGCCTACAAAAATGGACAGGCATTAAATCCAACTCGTTTGGTCCTAACAGGTGTTGGTCTGGCTAGCTTGTTTTCAAGTAGCATGGTTAGCCTCATGGTTCGGTTTGATCGCTACAAGTTAGATAGTATTATAGGCTGGTTGTCGGGAAGATATGTTGGAGATGATTGGCAGACCATCAGCCTTGTCGGTCCTGGCTTACTTGTCCTCTGTCTATTTAGTTTTATCCACTTCTCCAGACTAAATATTCTGCAACTAGAAGCCGATCTGGGAATTGGCCTGGGCCTAAATCGACAAAAAGAAAGCATCCTCGTCTTAATCTTAGCCACAAGCCTAGCCAGCCTCAGCTCGCTCTTGGTAGGCAATACTGCCTTTGTCGGCCTCTTGGCCAGTCATTTGGCCAAACAATTGGTCGGCAAACAGCACCAGTATAGTCTGCCCCTGGCCTTTCTAATCGGTAGCATCTTGCTCATCATAGCCGACATTATCGCACGGTCCCTACTGGTTGGCACCGGTATTCCAACTGGCTTGGTCGTCACTCTTGTTGGCGCTCCTTATTTTCTCTTATTGCTTAAAAAAGAAGGCTAGATTTCTCCAGCCTTCTTATTCTTTTGCCAAATAATGTTCAATATCCGCTGTCAATCTTAGCGGGCTAGTCGTTGGTAAATAGCGTTTGACCACGCGCCCCTGTCTATCCACCAAAAACTTAGTAAAATTCCATTCTATGCGACCTCCTAATAAGGTCCTTTTCTCTTTTTTCAGATAACGATAGAGCGGACTAGCATCTGGACCGTTTACAGCAATCTTTGCAAAACGTGGAAAATTTGTCCCATAATTCAACCTGCAGGTCTGATTGATTTCCTCCGCAGAGCCTGGTGCCTGCTCTAAAAATTGATTACAGGGAAAATCCAATACGACAAACCCCTGGTCTTTATAGGTGTCATATAGGTCCTGTAATTCCTTGTATTGAGGAGCCAAACCACAACCGGTTGCCGTATTGACAATCAATAAAACCTGTCCTTGAAAATCACTCATGGCCTGGTCTGTCCCATCTTGTTTTTCCACCCTAAACTTGTATATGCTCATAATAAAAGCCTCCTTAATCAAAATAGGTTAATACATGCTGGATTTCATCTGAAGTAAGCTCACGGTAAGCTCCACATTCCAAATCCCCCAATTCAAATCCGCCAAAGGCCATGCGTTTGAGATAGGTGACCTTGACACCATAGGCTAAAAACATCTTCTTGACTTGATGAAATTTGCCTTCTGCTAACTGGATGGTCGCTCTGCTATATCCCAAAGAAACCTCTAAAATGGTCAGCTCCGCTGGCTGACACCGTGTTCCATCCAAGAAAGTAACACCTGAGGCAAAAAATTTTGAAGCATCCTCAGCCAAGCATCCATTTACCTCCACATAGTAGACCTTGTCCACATGGTGGCTGGGATGGAGCATGCGATAACCGAGCGGACCATTGTTGGTAATGAGGACTAGGCCTTCGGTATCCCTGTCCAGGCGACCGACTGGGTAGAGACCTTCCCTACTGTCTTGCGGAGAAATCAAGTCGATGACTGTCTGATGCTCCTGGTCTGTCACGGCAGAAACAACTCCTGCTGGTTTATGGAGAAGATAATAGACCGAGCCTTCTAGCTCGACCTTTCTTCCAGAAACCTGAATATCTTGTAAGTCAGGATCAACGATCTGGCTAAGACTACGAGCCGGTTGGCCATCTATGCTGATTTGCTGGGCCTTAAATAATTTTTTGACTTGCTTGCGCGAGCCAATTTGGGCCTTTTCTAAACATTTATCCAATCTCATACATCTATTCTAGCATAAATCATTTGGCTTGACTTTATTGGGAAATGCTTTATAATACTAATTAGTGATATATAGAAATCTGTTTCCTTGGATTTCCAATTTTTACAAAGGAGGATATCATGGGACTTTTACAAGATGGAAAATGGGTCGATCAGTGGTATGATACCAAGTCTACAGGTGGCAAGTTTGTTCGGACTGTCACACAATTTCGCAACTGGATTACGCCAGACGGACAGGCAGGTCCAACAGGAGAGGGCGGTTTCAAGGCTGAATCTGGTCGCTATCATCTCTATATTTCTCTGGCTTGTCCTTGGGCTAGTCGGACCTTGATTATGCGAAAATTGAAGGGCTTGGAAGACCATATTTCCCTGTCTGTCGTTCATCCCCTTATGCTAGAAAATGGCTGGACCTTTGAAGATGGTCCTGGTGTTATCAAGGATACCCTCTTTAACAGCGACTATCTCTATCAGGTATATTTGAAGGCTGATCCACACTATTCTGGTCGGGTGACCGTTCCTGTCCTGTGGGATAAGAAAACCAATACCATCGTCAGCAACGAATCCGCAGAGATTATGCGCATATTCAATACCGCCTTCAATGACATCACGGGCAATCAGGATGATTATTATCCAGCAGACTTGCAGGCTGAGATTGATGCTATGAACGACTTTGTCTATCCAAACATCAACAACGGAGTCTACAAGGCTGGATTTTCAACCAATCAGAAAGTCTATGAAAAAGAAGTCAAAAACCTCTTTGCTGCCTTGGACAAACTAGAAGAGCATTTGGCAGATAAGGACTATCTGGTTGGCAACCAGCTGACAGAGGCTGATATTCGACTCTTTACCACCTTGGTACGTTTTGACCCTGTATACTTTGGACATTTCAAGTGCAATATCAAGGCCTTGGTTGACTATCCAAACTTGTGGAATTACACCAAGCGGATTTACAACCATGCTGGCATTGCAGAAACGGTTGACTTTGACCATATCAAACAGCACTACTACGGTAGCCACAAGACCATCAACCCAACAGGCATTGTTCCTGTCGGACCCGACTTGGACTGGACGCTATAAGAAACAAAGGGAGATGACAGCCTCCCTTTTCGTATGGTATAATAGGTCAGATTTTTTGAAAAGGAGATTGACATGTCTGAAATTATCGCAAAACGTGTATCCAACTATGAATTATTTTATGATTTGGTCTTTGTCCTGGCCACTTCTTCACTGACTGGACTTTTGCACGGTGACCATATCGGTCTCAGGGAAATTCTAACTTTTATCACCGCCAACCTAATTATTATGACCCTGTGGATCAACGAAACGATCTATCTCAACAAATATGGTGAGCGAGATTTGCTGGATATTTTCACTATTGTTTCTTCCATGTTTGTAGTGGGACAACTGTCTCTAACCTTTAGTCATGATTTTGAAGCAACAGCCCTGCCTTTTACCATCTTTTTGACCCTGTCATATTTGATACTTTGCTTACAGTACTACCTTCGTGGGCGAAAAATCGGTTTTACGGCAGATATAAAAATTAGTCTCTCTATGTTTGGGATCTATGTGCTGGTATTTTTCTTGGCTTCGGTAACTATTTACTTCAATTTCTGGACCTATGATGAAAAGAGCCTCTTGCTTTTATATCTCCCGTATATTATTTCCTATTTCTTCAAGGATAAACTCAATCACAGTGCCATGAATTTTCCTCACATTGTTGAACGGTGTCAGTTGATTACTATTATTACCTTTGGTGAAACGGTCATTGCGATTTTGAAGAATTATCCGATTCAAACGCATCTGCTCACTGGTATTCTCTTCTTCTTGGCAATGGCTTTCTCCTTTATGTTTTACATTTCGCAAACCTATCTCAATATCAATCACCATCAAAAGACAAATGTAGCCACCTTACTCTATGCCCATATGGTACTGGTTTTGGGTCTCAACTTCTTCACAGTTTCTGTGGAGGTCTTACCTAGTGAGCATGCTAGTTTGGGCTTGCCTTTCCTCCTCATTGGTTACTTCCTCTACTTTATAGGAATCCTGATGACCAGTCGCTACAACCAGGACCTTTATCGACTGAGTAAAATGGTTTGGCTTCAATATGCCATTCTGGTATTCAGCACTATCATTCTTCTGATAGCCTTCCACCACCATCTATCTTTGATTGCTGCTATTCTCGTTGCTAGTTCATTTATGATGCTGATAATCTCTTTCCGCCACCGCAATCGTGTACAAGTTGACCTCGAAAAATAAGAAAACCGACTGCCAAAAATGGTAGTCGGTTTTGTCTATTATACTAATTTGCTTGCTGCCGCTTCATCAATGATGAGGACCACATCATCATGATTTTGAAGGACGCTAGCTGGGACTTGATCCGTCACTGGTCCTTCCACTGTCGCCTTAATGGCGTCAGCTTTTTCAGGACCATAAGCCATAAGAACAATGGTCTTGGCAGATAGGATGTTGGCAATGCCCATCGAAATGGCTTGTTTTGGCACATCTTCTGAATTGTCAAAGAATCGAGCGTTGGCTTCGATGGTTGATGGCGCCAAATCGACAACACGAGCAATTCCGTCAAAAGAAGCACCTGGTTCGTTAAAGCCGATATGACCATTCCGACCAATTCCAAGGATTTGGAAATCGACTGGATGTTCTTCCAGAATGGCATTGTAGCGCACCAACTCTGCATCTAGATCAGCAGCCAGACCATTTGGCAAATGGTTTTCCTTGAATGGTTTTGCATTGAAGAGATGTTCTTTCATAAAATAAACATAGGATTGGTCACTATCTTCACCCAAGCCGACATACTCATCTAAGTTAACTGATGTCACCTCAGAAAAATCCAAGTCGCTCTCCCGAACCTGCTTATAAAATTCGATTGGGCTGGAACCTGTTGCCAAACCCAGAACTCGCGCTCCAGCTGCCATTTTCTGCTTGAGAATATCCAGGGCAATGCCTGCCCCTTCCACTTGATTTTTAACGATATGAACTTTCATTCTTATTTCTCCTTTTTGGTATAGACCGATTTTGTAAATCTATTATATGGTATAGACCAATTTTTGTCAAGCCTTTCACATTATATTTTTCGACTAATATTAGTATAATAAATTAGAAAATTATTGCTAACTCTTTCTCGTCCACCAAGACTTAGGAATACAACTATGGTATAATGAAAGTATGACAAATGTACTTATATACCTATTCTTTCTCGGTATTCTGAATTGCCTGGCAGGCTATCTCATCACCAATTCGAGAACACTAAAAATAATCTTTTTCTCGATTGGTCTTCCCTTGTTATTGCTTCCATTTGGCCTGCTCATCTATTTTTTAATACTAATTTAAACAGGAGAACACATGAATACCGCAGATTTTGATTTTGAATTACCTGAAGAACTGATTGCCCAGGTTCCCTTGAAACAGCGCGACAGCTCCCGACTACTCATCCTCGACCACCAGCAAAAGACCATGGTCGACAGCCACTTCGACCACATCATTGACCAGCTAAACCCTGGTGATGCTCTGGTCATGAACAACACGCGCGTGCTCCCTGCTCGCCTCTACGGATACAAGCCAGAAACCAATGGCCATGTGGAACTTTTGCTTTTAAAAAATACCCAAGGTGATCAGTGGGAAGTGCTTGCTAAGCCAGCCAAACGCCTGAAAGTCGGCACCACAGTTGCCTTTGGTGATGGAAGATTAACAGCCACTATCGTAGAAGAATTAGAACACGGTGGACGAATTGTTGAATTCACCTATGATGGTATTTTCCTTGAAGTTTTGGAAAGCCTAGGTGAAATGCCCCTTCCGCCTTATATCCATGAGAAATTGGAAGACCGCGAGCGCTATCAAACTGTCTATGCCAAAGAAAACGGCTCTGCCGCAGCCCCAACTGCTGGACTGCATTTCACCCAAGAATTACTTGAGAAGATTGAGGCAAAGGGAGTGAAATTAGTTTATCTAACCCTTCATGTCGGTCTTGGCACCTTCCGACCCGTTTCCGTTGACAATCTTGATGAACATGAAATGCATTCTGAATTTTACACCCTATCTGCTGAAGCAGCCCAGACCCTCAATCAAGTCAAGGCTGCAGGCGGTCGGATTGTGGCAGTTGGTACAACATCTATTCGTACCTTAGAAACGATTGGCAATAAGTTCGATGGTCGCTTAGAAGCTGATGCTGGCTGGACAAATATTTTCATCAAGCCAGGCTATGAATTCCGCATCGTTGATGCCTTTTCAACCAATTTCCACCTACCCAAATCAACTCTGGTCATGCTGGTATCTGCCTTTGCTGGCCGAGAATTTGTATTAGAAGCCTATAAACACGCTGTTGAAAAAGGCTACCGCTTCTTCAGTTTCGGAGATGCTATGTTTCTTCAATAGCGACACTTTCCTTGTCCATGGCCAATCCAGTCAAGACTTTCTGCTGAATTTTCCGTGTACAACCACATTTGTAGGAGGTTCCTATGAACAAGATTGAAAGTCGTCACCAATTGATTTTATCCTTGATTATGGAGAAAAAAATCCATACCCAACAAGAACTACAAGAACTCCTCAATTTGAACGGTGTAACTGTCACCCAGTCCACCCTATCCCGCGACATCAAGATGCTCAATTTGGTCAAGGTAAATGAAGATGATTCTTCTCATTATGTCATCAATCCCATTGCTCCAAGTCGCTGGGAAAAACGCCTTCGGCTCTATATGGAAGATGCCTTGGTCATGCTTAAGCCTGTTCAGCACCAGGTCATCTTGAAAGCCCTGCCTGGTCTGGCCAATTCCTTTGGCTCTATTTTGGATGCCATGGAAATCCCTGAAATCATTGCGACAGTTTGTGGCGATGATGTCTGCTTGATTATCTGTGAGGATAATGAAAGTGCCCAGTCTTGTTTTGAGTACCTCAAACAGTATGCTCCTCCTTTCTTCTTTAGCAAGGCTTGATTAGAAAGCTGTCGAATAAAAGAAATGTTCTCAGACCAACCAATCTGAGAACATTTCTTTTATTCCGCTGCCAACCGGTAAATGGCTTCAGCATAGATGTCCATTGTTTTGTACAAATCTTCCAATGGCATGCGTTCATTTTCTTGGTGCTCAGTCTGCTCAGTCGCAGGGAAACAAGCTCCAAAGGCCACGCAGTTTGGCATGGTTCGAGCAAAGGTCGCTCCGCCAGATGAGATTGGCTGGCTATCCATATCTCCAGTCTTATCCTGATAGACGGACATGAGGGTCGATACAAGCTGGCTATCCAGTGGTACATAGAGAGCTGCTAAGTAATCATATTCTTCATAGGTCAGACCACATTCCTGAGCCTTGGCTTGCAGGGTCGCCACCAATTTTTCCTTGTCCGCTGTGACTGGTATGCGGATATCCAAACGTATTTCTGATTTCTTAGCGCTTATGGTCAGACCGGCAATATTGAAACTCAAGGTGCCTGACGGTTCATCGGTTACATCGCCAAACAACTTGAAGCCTGTGGCATCTTCTCCAATAGCATTGACAATAAAGTTTAAAGTCGGATGGTCTTCAAATTTGTCCAAGGCCTTGGCCAAACGTACGATGGCATTGACACCCTCTGCCGCATCCTTAGCATGACGAGAAATACCCAGAACGGTCACTTGATCATCTTTTGCTTCGTAGTCAAAACCGAGCTGGTCCAACTCTGCCATAACCCCAGCTAATAAGTGGCCTGAATAGCTAGCCTTAGCAGGTACTACATTATAAGCCGTTCCCGCCTCGATACTTAGACAAGGGTGGCCTGGTCCATGCAATTTGGCTTGTAACAAGCCTTTTTCAGCATAGGTCAAGGGGAAGGAGGAATCTGGTGCAAAGCCCATGGTCGCTACTTCTTCTAATTGATTGTAGCGATTCATGCAGCGCCAAAGTGTTTCTTCATCGGTACCAAAAATAAAGCGAATACGTTTGGTAAAAGTGACACCTGCATCCATCAAAGCCTTGACCGCAAAGAGGGCTGCCATAGATGGTCCCTTATCGTCTTGAACACCACGACCAATCAGGAATCCATCTTTAATCATCGCTTCAAAGGGCGGTGTTTTCCATTGCTTGAGATCACCTGCAGGCACAACATCCAAATGACAAAGAACAGCTAGTAAGTCATCTCCCTGACCAATTTCCGCATAGCCATAATAGCCTTCTGGATCCAGATAGGTCGTAAAGCCCATCTTCTCAGTCATAGCTAGGGTGTGTTCCAAAACATCCTGAATAGCCTGACCAAATGGTGTTTGGTTTTGACCTTCATGTAGGACAGACGGAAAAGCTACCAGTTCCTTAATCGCCTGGACACAAGCCTCTTGATGCTGTGCTTGAATAAAACTTGTTTCCATTGTTTCTCCTTTCAACAGATTAAAATATAGTTCTTTCTGTTTTCATTCTATCACAAATGGAAAAACTGAGCCAGATTTCATCTGTATTTGGACAAAATCCGACCCAGAATTTCAATTAGAAGAATGTCGCAATGACAAGTATAGCAATTGATGCAAGGACAATAGCTGCAATCAATTTACCTACAAATTTATACCAAGTACCGATTTCAACACGACCTAAAGCCAAGGCACCCATTACAATACCTGAGGTTGGAGCCACCAAGTTCAGTACACCTGAAGCTGCTTGGAAGGCTGTGATAATCAAGTGAGCTGGTACATTGACAAACTCACCGAGAGGTGCCATGATACCCATGGACGCCCCTGCAAGACCAGAAGTGGATGGAATCAAGAAGGACATTGGCAGGTAGAAGAGATAGGTCAAGATGATGAAGACTTGTGAAGATAGACCTTGCAAGCCAACTTCACCCCAATGCAGAATAGTCGCTGTAATCATACCGTCATTCATGATAACTTGAATACCACGCGCCACCGCACAGATAAGTGCAACGCTGAGCAAATCAGCCGCACCATTCATAAAGGCCTTCACCAAACGCGCTTCGTCCATGCCATAGACGATACCGACCAAGACACCTGCTACTGCAAAGAGCATTGCTCCTTCAGGGAAATACCACCAGCCAAATGGATAGGCTGAACTACCAATCACTTGACCGATTCCTGGCAGACCAAGCAACCAAGTATTGAAATCAGCAAAGACTGAAACTCCCAAGTCTTCCCAAGGAATAAAGCTACAAATCATGACAACGAAGGTCAAGACAAATACCCAAAGAACACGTTTTTGAGCAGGCGTTAAGACAGCATTTACTTCTTCAGATGTGTTGACATTGAAATGAGCCATATCTGCTTCACGTTGTTTGTAGACAAGTGATTTAGTTGGGTCGTTTTTCACTTTTTCAGCATAGTTGGCAACGAACCACACACCCAGGCCCAAAATGACGATAAAGAAGATAATCCGCCAAATCATACCATCTGCCAAAGATACACCTGCTGCATCTGAAGCCACACCTGTCGCAAATGGGTTTACAGTCGAAGCCAAACAGCCGATTTGAGAACCCAACAAGATAATGGCAACACCAGTTATACTATCAAAACCAACTGCCATCATAACAGGAACTAAGAGTGGGAAGAAAGCCATGGTTTCCTCACCCATACCGTAGGTAGAACCACCCAAGGCAAACAAAGGCATAAGGATGTAAATCAACATTTTCTCACGACCCTTGAAGCGTTTCACGATGGAAGCAATCCCCACATCAAGAGCACCGGTTTCATTGACCACGCCCAAGAAGGAACCAACCATCAGGATGAAAAAGGCAACGTCAATAGCCTTGCTAGTGTCACCATGCCCCAACATAGCCCGAACTGGCGCCATCACAATATCCCAAATTCCCTGCGGATTTTGAGCTACTGCTTGGTAAGTGCCTGTAATATATTTTCCAGCTTCGTCTTTTTCATACTGACCAGCTGGAATAACCCATGTCATAACTGCCATAAAGGCAATAATGAGCATCAAAATAGAATACGATGAAGGCATTTTAAAGCCTTTTTTCACTTTTTCGCTCATCGCAAAAACCTCCTATAATATTTTTAAAGTGAAATTATATCCACAATGACCGTATCAAATATCCACCTATCTTCAAGAGATTGCCATCTCTTTCAGAGTATCGTCTGAAAACATTGCTTATAGATAGATACTTGATAGAATGGATGGAAGGGGGAGGACCTTGAAAATCTAAAGGAAGACACTTATTGGTCAGACATTTTCTCCAGCCTATCCATTTCTTCCCCCCAGTCCATCTCAAAAGAACTCTTACTCGTTCACAATAATCGTACCGCTGTCTGATTCAATCAAGGCCCCCAAGTTTTCGAGCGATGTAATGACTGCTTTTGATTGCGGTTTGTTGTTTACAAAAGCAATCGCTGCTTCTACTTTCGGAAGCATGGAACCTGGTGCGAATTGGTTTTGCTTGATGTATTCTTCCAATTCAGCCACGGTAACAGTTTCTAATTTTTCTTGGTCTGGTTTATTGTAGTTGACAAAGACATAGTCTACACCGGTCAAAACGATAAATAGATCTGCATCAACTAATTCCGCCAGGCATTGCGAAGCAAAGTCCTTATCAATTACCGCTTCCACACCGGTAAGAGTACCGTCTGCTTCTTGGACTACTGGAATACCTCCACCACCAGCAGCTACGACTACCTCACCAGCATTGAGAAGGGTACGAATGGTGCCGATTTCCTTAATGCCTACTGGTTTTGGCGAAGCAACAACCTTGCGCCAGCCACGACCCGCATCTTCTTTGAAGGTCGCACCTGTCTTTTCAGCTTCCGCCTTGGCTTCTTCTTCTGTGTAGAATGGTCCAATTGGCTTGGTCAAATTTTCAAAGGCTGGGTCATATTTATCAACAATAACCTGGGTAACGACGGAAGCTACATCCTTTTCAATGCCTTCCTTAGCCAATTCATTTTCCAAGGCATTTTGGAGCCAGAAACCGATGGAACCTTCTGTCATAGCTACCAAGCTATCCAGTGGAAAAGCTGGGTTCTTTTCTGAATCAGCTGCCAGGTTTTGGAGCAACAGGTTTCCGACTTGAGGACCATTACCATGGGTAATAATCAAGTCGTCACCATTTTTGATTAGTTTAACAAGATGCTTGGCAGTTTGTACCAAGGCTTCCTTTTGAGCTTTAGCCGATGGGTCCGATGATAGAATGGCATTTCCACCCAAGGCTACTACAATTTTACGATTTACCATATCTTGTGTTTTCGCCTCTCTTTCATATTCTAGAAATCGCTTTCATTTTTTATCTAAGAAAAGGGGGCTGGGTTCAGCCCCCAGGAGGTGCGATGACTAGATTTTACACACGTGGAACAAATGGATCCCCTAAAGTCGCCGCCATCACTGCCTTAATAGTGTGCATACGGTTTTCAGCCTGGTCGAAGTGACGTGCATATTTGCTACGGAAGACTTCATCAGTTACTTCCATTTCTTCTACGCCGAATTTTTCAGCAACATCTTTACCATAAACAGTATTTGTATCATGGAAGGCAGGTAAGCAGTGTAGGAAGATAAGATTGTCGTTTTCTGCTTTTTTCACCAATTCCATATTCACTTGATAAGGTTTTAAAAGGGCGACGCGTTCTGCAAATTTAGCTTCTTCACCCATGGATACCCAAACGTCTGTATAAAGAACATCTGCGCCTTTAACTGCCTCATCAGCATTGTCAGTGATAAGAACACGCGCGCCGCTTTCTTTGGCAAAGCCTTCTGCCAATGCCACAACAGTTTCATCTGGGAAGAGTTCTTTTGGTGAGAAGATATGGACATTAACACCAAGGATGGCACCTGTCACCAAGAGAGAGTTGGCAACGTTGTTACGACCATCACCACAGTAAACCAAAGTCAGTCCTTCCAACTTGCCAAAGTTTTCTTTAACAGTCAAGTAGTCAGCCAACATTTGAGTTGGGTGCCATGCATCTGTCAAACCATTCCATACTGGCACACCTGAGAATTCTGCCAATTCTTCCACCATCTTTTGGCTGAAACCACGGAATTCAATACCGTCGAACATACGTCCCAAAACTTTAGCAGTATCTTCTGTAGATTCCTTCTTGCCAAGCTGGATATCGTTAGCACCGAGATATTCTGGATGTGCACCAAGGTCAATGGAGGCTACTGTGAAGGCAGCACGGGTACGAGTGGATGTTTTTTCAAACAAGAGGGCAATATTTTTACCTTCTAAATAACGGTGTGGAATATTGCGTTTTTTCAAATCTTTCAAATGAGCTGAGAAATCAATCAACCATTCCAATTCTGCGCGTGTGAAATCTTTCTCTGCAAGGAAATGTCTGCCTTTAAAAATGTTTGTCATTGTTTCTTCTCCTATCAGTTTATTCTATTTCATTCAGTTTTATAGGTCTTCCCGTTCAAATGGCATAGACATACAACGTGGTCCACCACGACCGCGAACCAACTCACTACCGCTGACCTTGATTAAACGAAGACCCTTGGATTCAAGAATTGCATTGGTAATGGTATTGCGTTTGTATACCACAACGACACCTGGTGCAATAGTCAAGGTATTGGAACCATCATTCCATTGCTCACGACCTGCTGCAACGATATTATCACCACCACAACGGATGAGTTCTACTTTTTCAAGACCCAAATTACTTGCCAGAACCTCTGCCAAATCCCCATGTTCTTCTTCGATATGGAGGGTTTCATTTTCATAAGTCACAGAGAAGACACGGAGGGTTCCTTCTATTTCAGGGTGAATAGTAAACTTGTCATAATCCACCATGGTAAAGACAGTATCCAAGTGCATAAACTTGCGACTGTTTGCAAATTCAAAAGCCAAGACTTTCTTGAAGCCAACGCCCCGTTCAAAAATATTAACTAATAGTTTTTCGATAGAGGCAGCATCTGTCCGTTGAGAAATACCCACCGCCAACAAATCTTTGGAAAGAATTAACTCATCTCCACCTTCTATACGGGTGGTTTCATCACGGTTATAGACAAGTGGAACCTTTCCAGCATAGTCTGGGTGATAGGTGAAGATATACTTACCGTAGAGGGTTTCACGGTTACGGGTTTCAGCATACATATGGTTGAGCGATACCGCATTACCAATGGTTGCAAATGGGTCCCGTGTGAAATAAAGGTTTGGCATTGGGTCAATTGCAAATGGGTAAGATGATTCGACTAAGTCTGTTAAACCTTTTTCATCAGCTGGAACCGGTGGCAGTTCTGCCTTTTGGACACCAGCCATGGTTTTTTCTACTAACTCCTTGTTATCCTCAATAGCTAGCAAGAGTTTGCGAATGGCTTTCTTAGTAGCACGACCACGAATATTGGCTTCTTCAAGATACTCATCGATAAATTGCTCACGAATTTCAGGTGTTACCAATGATTCCGCAGCCAGTTGTTCCAGATAGAGAACTTCTACACCCTCATCACGAAGGGCTTGAGCAAAGGCATCGTGTTCCCTCTGAGCATCTTCTAGGAAGGGAATATCATCAAATAATAAACGCTCCAAGTGGTCAGGCATCAAGTTTTCAATTTCTTTACCCGGCCTATGTAGCATAACTTTTTTCAGTTTACCAATTTCTGAAAACACATGGATTGGATGATGTGACATGATCTGTCCTCCTAATATTTTTTTCTTTGATTGGAAAGGTTAGTGGACCGTACGCTTTCCACCCTTTCCTTGACACCCACAGTCTATCAAAGAAACAAAGCCAAAACTTGAAAAGGTTCACATTTTTTTGAGAAATTCATCACATTTTTTAAAGGATTTTTAGATAAATATTTATAATATTGCCTATCATATACATATTATCTCTCTGCATATCATTATGTGAATTTTTATTTTTTTGTAAAAAAAGAACGAAAACTTCAATAAGTTTCCGTTAAATTGGCTAGAAAATATTCAATGTCTAGATAGGTCAGAATTTTTCGCCTATAGATAATCTTTTTATCCTGCTTTAATTGCTTGAGAACATGGCTGACTGTTTCCCTTGTCGTTGCGGCCAGGCGGGCAATTTCTTGGATATGTATATCAAAGGGCAGACTTACCAACTGTTCCCGTTGACACATATCCCAATAAAGAAGGGCCAGAGCCTGCACAACTCGCTCCGAAGCCTTGGACCGCATACTATTACGCAGGCGCAGTTCCTGAAAGGCTAGAATTTTCGATAATTTTTGACAAATATAGACCAGCTGACAAGGATTTGTCTTGGACATACTCTCAAATAAAGCCATAGGGATGATCAAACACTCCAAGTCTGTCATGGCAATAGCCGTATAGTGATAGGGCTTATCTTGAAACATATCCCCAAAAGGAAATGCTCCACCCTGTCGGATATAGTCCAGATAGGTAAAACTATCTGTTTTATCATACTGCTCAATTCTGGCATAGCCCTTCTGCAAGACAAATAAATAATCCCTGGGATCTTGGGCATAGAAAAATATCTGCCCTTTGGGAACCTTTCGAAAGCGGATATGCTTGGCCAGCTGGTCAAAGCTATCTCGGGTAAGGTTTTCAAAGGTTGGATGTTTCCTCAGATAGCTATACTGCTCACGGCTGATCATTTTCAAGCTCCTTTATCAATCATTCTCCTACGATTATAACATATATTAACTTATAAGACGAATGATTATAAGCAAATCTACAACAGAAAAACCAGCTCATACTCAATGAAAATCAAAATCAGACTAGGCGATGCAGATGCAGATAGAACTGACGTTCATCAAATCAAGTCAACAACGTCTGCTTTTGATTTTCGAAGAGTATCAAAAGAACTGGTTTATTTAAACTCTATAAATCATCCGCAATCTTATTGATTTTCCGCAGTCGATGATTAACCCCACTCTTAGTGATGGG
Organism: Streptococcus sp. SS-4456; assembly: GCF_036680365.1. Lineage (NCBI taxonomy): Bacteria > Bacillati > Bacillota > Bacilli > Lactobacillales > Streptococcaceae > Streptococcus > Streptococcus sp. SS-4456. Next base: position 80,774 of record NZ_JAVIHI010000003.1, read on the forward strand.
AACTGTCAAACTATCTGCCAACTGCTGAATCGAATAATCAGGATGTTGGATACGGAGTTGGGCAATCTCTTGCAGGTCACCAGTTAGCTGGTCTAAGCCTATGCTATCCATAATCTTGATGATATTGTTGATAGTCTTCATGCTGGCGTTGACGGTTTTAGCTATATTAGCCGTTTCTGCATTGTTGGCACGGTTGAGGTCATTACGTGCCTCACGCAGGAGCTTAATATCTTCAAAGGCTGTCTTTGCTTCCTCTGCCCCTATGACTAAGAGAAAGTCCATAATATCTTCTGCCCGTTGCAGATAGGTAATGGTTCCCTTGCTTCGCTCAATAACCTTGGCATCCAGGAGAAATTTCTGTAACAGATTAGCTAAGTCATGGGCATGGTCACTATAAACAGAGGCAATTTCTAACTGATACCGTCCTTTTTCAGGATCCTTGACGGAACCTGCTGCCAAGAAAGCCCCACGCAGATAGGCTTGGCACCAGCTATCATTTTCAAGGACAAGGGGCGATATACCAGTTTCGAGTCCAAAAAAACTATCTGCCAAATGTAAATCATTTAAGATATCATTGACCCCCTCCTCAATGACTACTGCATAAACACGGTTCTTTTTGAGATTAGGTTTTTGATGGTGACGGATTTCTGCTTTTACCTGATAAAAATGCAGGAACAACTCATAAATATGTCTGGCAATCTTGGCATTCTCCGTCGAGATGGATAGGGTCAGACCTGTTGAAGCCAGCCCCAGACTGCCAGACAGTTTGATAATAGCTGACAGCTCACTCTTATTTTGACTGGCTTGTATCAAAAGCTCTTCTTTGACTTTTATGGTAAAACTCATGACCGCACCTGCAAAATCTTGAGTAACTCTTCTACCACCAAATCACCATCGTGGAAAGCTCCGCCATTTTCCAAACGAAGGAAATTGGATGAAATCACACGGCGAGCTTGTTCTTGCAAACCAGCAAAATCATGCTTGACCTGGACCAGATATTCATCAAACTGGTGGGTATTCATGTAGTCTTGTGGAACGGGTTCGCTGTTGACCAAAACCGTGTCGATAAACTTCTCTCCCAAATGACCATTCAAGACAATCACATGGTCGGCATCCGAGAAAAACTCCGTCTCACCACGCTGGGTCATGATATTGCAAACATAGGTCACCTCAGCCTTGGTTTCTTTCAGAGCCTTGCCAATATCCGAAATCATGAGATTGGGCAGAATGGAAGTAAAGAGCGAACCAGGTCCCAAGACCACCATGTCACTCTCCATAATGGCCTCAACTACCTGACGACTGGCCTTAGGCTCGTCATCATTGTAGGAATTGGTCACATAGACATGACCAATCATTCCCGCATGTTTGGCAATTTTACTCTCGCCAGAAACCTCAGTGCCATCTGTAAATACAGCATGGAGGGTCAAGGCTTGTTCACTAGAAGGGTAAATCCGACCAGTCGTATGGAAAAATCGAGTTAGCAACCGCATAGCATTATAGGTTGAGCCCTGCATCTCCGAAATTCCAGCGATGATGAGATTGCCTAGAGGATGTCCGGCCAGAGGACCGTCCGAATCCGCAAAGCGGTACTGGAAAATCTGCTCATACAATTTCGGCATATCCGACATGGCCAGAAGAACATTGCGCAAATCTCCTGGAGGTGTCACCTGCAGAGCTTGACGAATTTCACCTGAGGAACCCCCGTCATCTGCTACCGTCACAATCGCCGTAATATCGACATCCTTATCCCGCAAACTCTTCAAAATGACTGGAATTCCCGTACCGCCCCCAATCACTGTAATCTTTGGTTTTCTCATGAGCGGTTGACCGTTTCCTTCCTTCTGTCCTTGTCGCGATGGCTACGGTTGACAATCCAGTTTTTCTCCAAATCATCTGCCAAGCGTTTGGCAAAAGCAACGCTTCTATGTTGACCGCCCGTGCAACCAACAGCAATGGTCAGAACAGACTTGCCTTCCTTCTGATAACCTGGCAGAATTGGCTCAATCAAGCCGATAAGGTGGCTGTAAAATTCTTCAGATTCCTGGTGGGCCATGACATAATCAAAGACAGGAGCATCCAGACCAGTCAGATTGCGTAATTCTTTCTGATAATAAGGATTTGGCAAGAAACGCACATCAAAGACCAAGTCCGCATCCAGAGGCAGACCATATTTGAAACCAAAGGACATGACCTCCACACGGAAAGAAGGTTGGTTTTCTTGACTAGCAAACTGCTCTGAAATAGCCATCCGCAAGTTACGAGGTGTCAACTCAGTTGTGTCAATGACATTCTGGCTCATGTTTTTCAAGGGTGCTAATAGCTCACGTTCAAGCTGAATCCCGTCCAAGACCCGTCCATCTGCCGCAAGAGGATGTGACCGACGGGTTTCCTTATAACGTGCTACCAGCTCACCGTCTGTCGCATCAAGGAATAATATCTTAAAGTCCAGATCTTCTGCCGATTCCAAATCGTCCAAAATGTCACGAATTTCCGCAAAGAATGACCGACTCCGCATATCCACCACCAAGGCAATCTTATTGTTATCTTGACTGTAGCGAATCAATTCTAAAAATTTTGGTAAGAGGGTCGGCGGCATATTGTCAATGGTAAAATAGCCCAAATCTTCAAAAGACTGAATAGCTACCGTTTTACCAGCTCCCGACATCCCTGTCACAATTACTAAGTGGAGTTTGTCTGACATGACATTCCCTCCTTTTCTTTCTTAATCAATTACCGCAATGACTTCAATTTCAACCTTGACATCGCGTGGCAAGCGCGCCACTTCCACTGCTGAACGAGCTGGAAAATCTGCTGAAAAGGCTGTTTTATAAACTTCGTTAAAAGCCACAAAGTCATTCATATCCTTAAGGAAGCAGGTGGTTTTTACCACATGGTCAAAATCTGTACCAGCCGCTTCCAAGATAGCAGCGATATTTTTCAAGACCTGCTCAGTCTGCTCCTGAATGGTTTCTCCCACAACTTCACCCGTTTCAGGTGACAAGGGAACCTGACCAGAGGCAAAGAGGAAATTTCCTACAATCTTACCTTGTACGTATGGTCCAATAGCTGCCGGTGCCTTATCTGTGTGTATCGTTTTCATCTGTTCATCTCCTTTATTATTTCTAAGTCTATTATAGCATACTAGAGGGTGAAAATGAGCTTGTCATCACCTCCTAGCAAAGCAAAATCTACACAACTTATCAAACAAGCACATTTCATAAGAAAACAGACCACATCTGTAGTCTGCTTATGTATCTCTATCCTAGTTTCCTAGGACCTTACTTATTATAAATTTCTTTACGATGCCCAACTTCAAGAGCTAAAATGACCATTTTATTGTCAATGATATCACAAATCACACGGTAATTTCCTACTCGATACCGCCACAGACCCTTGTACTCTCCGACCAAGGCCTTGCCAAACTGCCTTGGATGTTCCAAACCATCCAAACGTTTTTTCAAATCCTTAGCAAGCATCAGTCCCACATGCCTGTCCATTTTTTTCAACTGCTTCAATGCATCATCGCTGAGCACAAGTTTATAGGCCATCTTCTAACTCCGCAAGCACATCATCTATCGAATGAGTTACTGGATTTTCTTGGAATTTCTTCAAAGCTTTGATACCAATCTCATAATCCAGCTGGTCTTCAATCTGTTCCGCTAGTGCAGATTTGAATAACTCAGACAAACTTTTTCCCGTATGAATAGCATAGCTTCTAAAAATTTCCTCTTCTGCTTCATTTAATCGCAAGGATACAATTCCCATTATTCCACCTACTTTCTTATTGTAATACATTGTAAAACAATTATTCAGAAATGTCAACTAAAAGAAAACAGACCACGTTTGTAGTCTGTTTGTAAATATCTATTTCGCAGTCTTTCAGTTTACTTTTAGTACTAGCTCTAACAGTCTAGGAATAGACTGTTACAGGTCGGAAATAGAGCGAACGAAGTTCGTACCCAAAACTGCAGACTGCTTGTTCAGTCAAATGACTGTATTACGGGTGCAAGCGGTGCAACATACGTGGGAATGGAATGGCTTCACGGATGTGTTTTGTACCAGCTACAAAGGTTACCATACGCTCAATACCGATACCGAAACCACCGTGTGGCACTGAACCGTATTTACGAAGGTCAAGGTAAAATTCGTATTCTGACTTATCCATGCCGAGCTCGTCCATCTTAGCTACCAAGGCATCATAGTTATCTTCACGCATAGAACCACCGATGATTTCACCGTAGCCTTCTGGAGCCAAGAGGTCCGCACAAAGCACTCGCTCTGGATTGCCAGGAACTGGTTTCATGTAGAAGGCCTTGAAGCTTGCTGGATAGTTAACAACGAAAGTCGGTACACCAAAGTAGTTTGAAATCCAAGTTTCATGTGGTGAACCAAAGTCATCCCCATGTTCGATGTGTTCATAGTCTGTATCTTCATCAGCCTCATGTTCTTGCAGAAGGGTAATGGCATCATCATAAGCCACACGTTTGAATGGCTCTGCAATGTAGCGTTTAAGGGCATCCACATCACGCTCCAGAGTTTCCAAGGCCTGAGGAGCACGATCGATAACACCTTGAATCAAGGCTTTGACATAAGCTTCTTGCAAATCAAGTGACTCGTCATGGCTGAGGAATGAATACTCTGCATCCATCATCCAGAACTCAGTCAAGTGACGGCGAGTTTTTGATTTTTCCGCACGGAAAACTGGACCGAAGTCAAAGACACGACCAAGTGCCATGGCACCAGCTTCAAGATAGAGCTGACCTGATTGACTGAGATAAGCTGGTTGACCAAAGTAGTCAGTTTCGAACAACTCTGTTGAATCCTCTGCCGCATTTCCAGACAAGATTGGGCTATCAAACTTGATAAAGCCATTTTTCTCAAAAAACTCATAAGTCGCATAGATAATGGCGTTACGGATTTGCTGGATAGCAACCTGCTTACGCGAACGCAACCAGAGGTGACGGTTGTCCATAAGGAAGTCCGTCCCGTGTTCTTTTGGTGTGATTGGATAATCTTGTGACTCACCGATCACTTCAAGGTCTGTCACATCCAACTCATAACCAAACTTAGAGCGCTCATCTTCCTTGACAATCCCTGTCACATAGACAGACGTTTCTTGGCTGAGGCGTTTTGCAACATCAAACTTCTCCGCACCAGCTTCTTCACCGAATTTTTCGATGAAGTTTGGTTTGAAGGCAACGGCTTGGAAGAAGGCTGTTCCGTCACGCAATTGCAGGAAGGCTAACTTGCCCTTGCCTGATTTGTTGGCAACCCAGGCACCAATGGTCACTTCTTGACCGACATAATCTTTTACTTGGTTGATGGTAATCAATTTTCTAGACATTATTTTTCCTCTTTTTATTTTTTCATAAATGTGTGTAGTCGAGCCACTGCTTCTTTGAGCGTGTCCATATCTGTCGCATAGCTGAGGCGGATATTTTCAGGAGCTCCAAAACCAGCACCTGTCACCAAGGCTACTCCTACTTCTTCCAAAATGGCTGTGGTAAATTCAGTTACATCTGTGTAGCCTTTCATTTCCATAGCTTTTTTGACATTAGGGAAGAGATAGAAGGCTCCTTCTGGCTTAATCACTTCAAAACCAGGCACTTCGGCTAGCAAGGGATAAATGGTATTGAGCCGCTCTTCAAAAGCCTGACGCATGGTTTCTACCGTATCTTGCGGACCTGTAAATGCTTCAATGGCCGCATACTGAGCAGCAGTTGTTAAGTTGGACGTCGTCTGACCGACAATCTTGCTCATAGCCGCAATAATCTCAGGATTGCCAACCGCAAAGCCAACCCGCCAACCTGTCATGGCATAGGCTTTTGCAACACCATTGACCACAATAGTCTGCTGGCGAATGCTCTCTGAGATACTTGAAATCGGCGTGAAACTATTACCGTTATAGACCAAACGGCCATAAATATCGTCTGCCAAGATGAGAATGTCGTGTTCCACAGCCCAGTTTCCAATAGCTTCCAATTCCTCACGACTGTAAATCATACCTGTCGGATTGGACGGGCTGTTGAGCAAGAGGACCTTGGTCTTGTCAGTCCGAGCCGCTTCCAGCTGGTCAACTGTCACCTTGAAATTGTGTTCTTCTGTGGCAGTGACAAAGATTGGCACGCCTTCGTTCATCTTAATCTGGTCAGCATAGGAAACCCAATAAGGTGTTGGAATCAGAACCTCATCACCAGGATTGATGACCGCCGCAAAGAAGGCATAGAGAACAAACTTGGCACCTGTGGCAAGAATGACTTGATTGCGTTCGATAGAGTAGCCATAGAAATTCTCAAAGTAGGTATTGACCGCGTCCTTCAACTCAGGAAGACCTGAAGCCACCGTGTAAAAACTAGCCTTACCATTTTCGATAGACTGAATCGCTGCTTCTTGAATATTCTTAGGTGTGACGAAGTCTGGCTCACCCAAGGTCAGTTCTAAAATATCACGGCCCTCAGCCTTCAAGGCCTTGGCCCGTGCACCTGCTGCCAGAGTGACACTTTCTTCCATTTCTAAGACACGTTTTGATAGCTTACTCATAAGCCCTCCTTCTTGACAAAACTTCCTGTTTCAAACTCTACTAAATAATAGGCTGTTCCTGATTTGACTTCCCAAATTGGTTTATCATCTCGGATACCAAGAAGAACACGCTCTACCTGACCTGCACCATTTTCCTTAGCAATAGCTTGCGCTTCTTCTTGCGAAATTCCCTGCGCTAAAGGATAGACATACACAGTGCTAGAAGCCTCTGGAATCAATACTGCAACATCTTCTCCCTGACTGGTAGTACCAAATACACTAAAATAGGTTTCCGTACCATTGTAGATAGAAAAATCCTTGACAGTTTGCAAGTCTGCATATTCTGTAGCTACTGCAACTGCGTGACTACGCGCCTTGTTGAAGGGTGCTGCAGCCATGTCCCAAATAGTAAAAATTGAAAAAGTTACAACACTGAGGAGGATAAAAGAGCCCAATACCAACTGCCCAGTCTTAGAAGCCATCCACTCCAAAAGTTGAAATATCTTTTTTTCCATAGTAGTCCTATTATACTACAAGTCACAAGAGATTTCCATTCTTTCAGCAAGTGAATAAGAATTTTACAGACATAATTTGCCATTTGACTTGCATATAGGACTAATTATTGCTAAAATATTCTCATGAAAACTGTTGAACAATCTTTAAATGAAAACAAGAATGCACTCCATAGCCTTGTCGTCTTTCGCAGAGCTGCCAATACCATCTTAAAATCAGAATTAGAAACCATCAAAAAATACGGACTGACCGTCTGTCAATTCGGAGTCATGGAAGCACTCTACAACAAGGGCAACCTCCGTATTCAAGACTTGATTGATAAGCTACTCAGCACATCTGGAAATATGACCGTCGTCATCAAAAATATGATACGAGATGGCTATGTCTATAAAACCAGTGACACAAGCGACCGTCGCGCCTCCCTGATTGCCTTGACAGACAAAGGACGACAAACCATCGAATCTATCCTGCCAGAACACTACGATCATGTCGGACATATTTTCTCTGTATTAAGCTCAGAAGAACAAGAACAGCTGGCAAACATTTTGAAAAAATTTAAGAAATAATGACAAATCCCAAAGCCTACACTTTGGGATTTTGATATATTTTGCTTGATACAAAACTTGATCAGAACTTGAAAATAGACAATATATGGCCTGCTATACAAGAAATTTGACCTACCTATGACACCATTCTAACTATCCCAAAGGTCCTACTTCATTTCTAACACACTGCAAGGCTGCTCCAATTACCTGGTGCATATCGTAGTAACGGTAGTGACCTAGACGTCCACCAAAAATAACATTCTCTTGTTGCTCCGCAAGACGCTTATAGGCAGTATAGAGTTTGTTATTACGGTCATTATTGACTGGATAGTAAGGCTCGTCCCCACGTTTCCAAGTCTTCGAATACTCGCGTGTAATAATGGTTTTTTCTTGTGTACCAAACTCGAAATGTTTGTGTTCGATGATACGAGTAAAAGGTGTTTCACTATCTGTGTAGTTGACAACTGCGTTACCTTGGTAATTTTCCATATCCAAGACTTCCGTTTCAAAACGAAGGCTGCGATACTCCAACTCACCCAGTTCGTAATCAAAGAACTCATCAATCATACCTGTGAAGACAACCTTTGGAAAGTTTGCCAAGTATTCTTCTTTACTGGCAAAGAAATCAACATTTGTCTCAACATCGATATTTTCATGATCCAACATTTTTTCAACAATCTGCGTGTAACCACCGATTGGAATACCTTGGTAAGTATCGTTGAAATAGTTGTTGTCATAAGTCAAACGCACTGGCAAGCGACGGATGATAAAGGCTGGAAGCTCCGTACATGGCTTTTCCCACTGCTTCTCTGTGTAAGACTTGATCAATTTTTCATAGATGTCTGTACCAACAAGTGAAATAGCTTGCTCTTCCAAGTTCTCAGGTGTTTTTCCTCCCAATACAGCACGTTGCTCTGCAATCTTTGCTTCAGCTTCAGCAGGAGTCACCACTCCCCAGAGCTTGTTAAAGGTATTCATGTTGAATGGAAGATTGTAAATCTCACCCTTGTAGTTGGCAACTGGTGTATTTGTGTAGCGGTTGAACTCAGCAAATTGGTTAACATAATCCCAAATTTCCTTTTCAGAAGTATGGAAAATATGTGCCCCATATTCATGAACCTGGATACCTTCTACTTCTTTGGTGTAGATATTTCCGGCAATATGGTCACGCTTTTCAATAACTTTAACTTTCTTTCCTTTTTTTGCTGCTTCGTGGGCAAAAACTGCACCAAACAAACCCGCACCAACAACTAAATAATTGTAAAACTGCATATAAAAAATTTTTCCTTTGACTCTTCTTAATTTTGCGAAAGCAAAGCAAATTGTTTAGAAGTTAACACAAAATTCCTATCAAAACTTCCACTACGATCATATTAACTTTCAAAACACTAAATTTAGGAAATACTTTCTGTCAATTAAATCAGAAAAGATTCTCGTTACATTATAGCATTTTCTGAAAAGAAGGAAAAGAAAGAGAGAACATATCTCGTTCTCTCAGAATATTAAAAATAAATCAAATAACTATAAATTTCTTGAATATAGATTTCTTAAAATATTGAAAACCTAGTCTCTTCTAAAAATATCTCGTGTATATACCTTATCCCGCACATCGTCCAAAGAACTATCATAACGATTAGCAACAATGGCTTGACATTGAGACTTGAACTTCTTCAAATCATTGACAATTTTAGAACCAAAGAAGGTTGAGTCGTCCTCTAGAGTTGGTTCAAAAATAATAACTTTTGCACCTTTGGCTTTCAATCGTTTCATGACACCTTGAATGGAACTCTGTCTAAAGTTATCCGAGTTGCTCTTCATCGTTAAACGGTAAACACCAACAGTAATTTCTTTTTCTTGCTGGTGAGAGTAGCTATCATGTTCAGAGTAATCATAATAAGAGTCGCTTTTCATCTACCCACTACAGTTGACAAAGAGCCTATTTTTATTACGGTATACTGGAGGAGTTAGTGATTAGATAGGTACCTTGTTATGGGACGCTAACATTACAAATTATTTAAATCAACTCTTTTAATGGTAAACGAGATAAATGAACTAACTCTTCCTCATATACTTTCATTAACTTATTTTTTATATGTTCTTCATTATCATCAACAAATTTTAAGTAATTAAATAATTCAACCTTAGATAAATCGTCTTGAAGATTTATATAACTATCTTCACATTTTGTATAACGGCAAACCTCTTTCATTTTATTCTCATATGCTAAGGCTACAAATGGTATTGAATTTTTTGCTGCTAAAACTATACTATGATATCTCATCCCTACCATTAAACGTAGTTGTGAGATTGCTCTATCGTATTCCTCAGCTGTCTTTACATCATCTCTAACTACAATATTATTCACATCCAAACCATTATTAATTAGTGTATCTTTTACTTTAAATATATATTCAAATTCCTCTCGACTACCAATATGGGGAATTATATCAATACTATAACCTCTTACCTTGCAAAAATATGCAATGGCTGGTACTAAATATTTTAATACTTCTTCTGACATATTTCTTCCTTGAAATTCAGGATGCCACCCCAGCAATGTGATAACCAGGCCAATTTTATTCATATCTCTCTTGTCGTGTATTGGCATTAGTGAAAATGCTGTGTCTACACCAAGCTCTGAGGAAAGTCCAATCTTTTCCAAATAGTCCTTACTCCTCAGCTCTCTAACATATAATTTTGATTTTTTTAATACTTTATAAGCTAAAAAGTCAAACAATTTATTTCCGCTAGAACCAATTGTATTTAAGCAAAATATTGGAGTTTTTTTCTCCTTTATTACAAACAAGAGCCTTATTAAAAACGCCCAATCTTTATAAATACCTATACTTGCTCCACATGGTGTAACGTAAATATGATCAGCTTCTTTTATTACATTCGACATTTCTTTCATTGTTTCATTTGCAAAACAAATTGAATCGAATAAAGTATTTCTAAAGAGCAAGTATTTTATAATTCCCATTTTTCCTATGTTTTTTAATCTTAAATCTACATGTCTATGAGAAACTCGACTATCTTCAAAATCCAATTTATAAGCCGAATTATATATAACATCAATTTTTTGAATAAACTTATTTTTTAATAAATTTTGAATTAAGGCCGTACCTGCCGCCTCGTCACCTCTATTTTCGGTATATTGATTAATTACAACAATTTTCATTTCGCTTTCCTTTTCATTAAATTAACAATTCCAAATATCATTTTTTTATTAATAAAAATATAAAAAAATAGGTAAATAACAACATAAGTAATCTGTACAAAAATATTATCTTGGCTTAATATCACATGAGATAAAAATAAAAATATAATTGCCCCAACTGTAGATTCAGTAATCACTTTTTTCAAATTAAAAATTTCTTTTAAATTAACTATTCTTAAAATAAATAGAACAATATAGCAAATTAAAGTAGACATCGCCGCCGCAATAAGTCCAAATAAATTAATAAACAAAAGATTTAACAATATATTTATTCCAGCAGCAATTAAAGTCGAAACACCATTTACCTTTGTATTCATTTTCCCAATTAAGATACCACCAAGATATTGAGATAGATTTAAAAAAACTGTACCTAAAATTAAAATTGGTACTAAATTAATCCCATTACCGTACTCTTCTCCCAATAAAAATTTATAGAGTAATGGTGTAATTACAATTATCCCAATACCACTTGTAAAGAGGAAAGTAAATAGTTTTTCATATGTTGATTGATAGAATTTATTTCTAATATCCACTTGATCTTTTGAAGAAATAATAGCAGTTTGTTGCCAAGCAAGGTTAAAAATACTATAAAACACAGCAATTAAGGTAGGAATTTTAGTACTAACTGCATAAATTCCATTTTGATCACTTCCTAAAAAAATCCTAATTAGAGTTCGATCCGAAACACTTGTAATCCACCATGAAATTGCATTCGGTAATAATGGAATCGCATACAATAGAAGCTGTCTCGTTGTTATTTTATTAAAAGGGGTTGTAAAAAATTCACTTAACAGATTTTGTGATACAACTATTCCGATACTAATTAATAAATAACAAAATCCAAAAGCAATTAATAAACCATCAACAGCTAATTTCAACACATTAGTAAAAAAATATGAAGAAATAATTGTCAAGAATCCTAACAAGATATTTACAAAAGAGTATTTAGTCAATTCATTAAGCCCTCTTAAATACTCACTTAAAAAAATATAAATTGAATATGAAATTACACAGAAAGTGAAAGAAAATTGGTACTGAAAACGCAAAACAAAGCAAATGAAAGATATGGCTAAAAATAAATTAATTAGAACCAAGACAAAACTTGATTTAAAATATTCACCAGCCGACTCTTTTTTTTCAAGTGTAAATCTCAAAACAGCTTGCTCTAGCTGCATAGTAATAAATGGGACTACTAAAGAAATATAACTGAAAAGTAAATCAAAGTCTCCATATTCTTCGGTTGTCAACCAAACTGTGAAAAAAGGAACAAGCAAAAAGGAAATTGCTTTCGAAAAAACATTACCAATTCCTATAATAATTGTATTTGTTAGTAATTCTTTTTGCCTATTCATTTCTACGCCTTCCAAAAAATATATTAACGTTTAATATTTGTTTTAATATTATAGCAGATGCCAAATTAATAATAGTAACTTTTGATGTAAATACATTAGAAAAAAAAGACATGAAAATTGCAACAATTGTTGCTGAATATAAAAAGAATGTAGCAAAATCTTTGTTAAATTTAAATAATTTATATGTTATTCCTGACCAAAATCCACAAATAAAAGTTAAGATTATCATACCCAAAAACTTTCCATCTTGTGCAAAATCTTGAAACATTGTTCCAGTCGTCATAGTTTTAATTCGCAGAATATTTTTCCATTCAGAATTCATTTCGAAAATTTTTGATTCAAAAAGGCTGTTTAAACCAAAAATATCTATTATAGCTCCAAATGTTTTTAAACCATTAAACGATTGAGTACTATTACTAAGGTAATTAAACAAATTATCAAAATTAAAAGACACATATAGATATGGTTGTGTTAAAAAAGACAAACTACTAGGTAATTTCATTCTATAAGAATAATATAATGTATCTAATGAGACACCGTACATATCTTTGTATACGAACTCAAATAAAACAATGAATACAAAAATAGAACTAATGAATATTACTAACATATTTTTTATATTTATCTTTTTTCTGAAACTATTATATGCAATCAAATAAAGAACAATCATATACATTATTTGGTATTTATTTGATAATAAAAATGCAATTACAAAAATTGTTAAAAAATAAATCCAAAATAATAATCCATTACTATTCTTATTGAAACGATCATATAATATCAATCCCCAAAAAGAAGATTGTGTAATTACTATACTTCCCCAACCAGAAACAAAATATTCTGCTCTATTTGACTTACTAAGTGCAGGGGGTGCTCCTAAAATCGACACCATCATAAAAAAAGAAAAAATAATTGTAACCCACATCACAAATGAGATTACTCTCATCATATTTGAGGAATATTTCACTACACTCATCGTATTACTAACTGAAAAATAATTTGAAATTATTTCCCCGATAAAAAAAATAATAACTAAAAAAATAATTAATAAAGTAAACCAAATCGGATAAAAATTTTGTAAATCTGATAATCGAAATGTTGTCATCAGATATGTTGACAAAATAATAATTGAAAAAATCACAGATGGTTGAAGGAAATCAATTGAATCTTTTGATTTTAAAAAAATCATCAAAGTAAATAATAAAATCGCTAAAAATATTGGTGTTATCATAGTAATTTCCTTAACATAATGATAGCTTGTTCTGATTTTTCAATCAGTAATTTTCTATTGTATTTATAGTAAAATACTTTTAATAAAAATAAGCGCACTTGATAAGCTATAATCATAGATTTTATCGTATTTATTGAAGTTGAAGTATCATGATATTTTTCAACAAATTTTTTCATATTTTCAAATAACTTTTGTTGTTTAGAATAATTTATATTTTGCGATTCACTAGCACCCCCAATATGTATTAATGACGAATTAACTAAATAGATAATTTTTTTCCCAAGAATATTGTTCATTTTTTTACAAATGTCCATATCCTCAGTATACATGAAATAATCAGTTGAAAATCCATCAATTTCTTTTGCTTCCTTTGTTCGTAGAACCATTTCAGCACCAATTACCCAATCTGGCGAAAAATCTTTATTTGCCCTATAATAATTTAAGAAAAACCTTTTTCTCATAAAATTTGGAAATAATTTCCCTAAATGTAAAACTTCCGAAAACATTGACCAGGGAGTAGCAAAATTATAATAAGATTGTTGATGGCTTCCATCTGGATTCCTTAATTGACTTGCAACAATTCCTACTTCAGGAAATGATTCTAGTGCATCTATTGATGGTGAAATAATATCCTCTGTCAGGATTATGTCCGGATTTATATAACAAATATACTGAGTTTCTACTAATCCTAAAGCTATATTATTAGCACCTGCAAAACCTAAATTTTTTTCATTTTGAATTAATTGTGCATCTGGAAATTTATTTAAAATTAGATAAGTCGTATTATCCGTAGAACAATTATCTACAATTATAACTTTTGATCCCATAGGTGAAAATTTATATATTGAATTCAAGCAATTTTCAATTTCTTTTTCATTATTCCATGTGACAATAATATATGTTACATCTCTTTTTTCTTTCAATTTATTTTACTCTTTATTTCTTTATTTCTTTATTTCTTTATTTCTTTATTTATTTCTTTATTTATTTTTGCTATGTCCCTATAACTAATTCTAATAACTCGCAAGTTTAGTAATACATTAGGGATATATTTTTTCAATTTTTGAATCCTTTTATTTCCTTCTTTCAACCAACTTCCAGTATATTGGTGAATACTATATGTATTTTCTGTAACTGTAAGTTTTGATGTATCCGCATTCAATGGGCAAAAGAAGTCCACTGGGTAAACATTCAACCCTTGTAACTTTTGAATTTCTTTACTATACTTTTTTCCAATTCTTAATCCACATTTTTGTAAGCCAACGGTATTTGAAGCAGGACAAGGAATTTTATTTAAATCGCCAGATTTTAGAATAAATTTTTTATTTTCATAAATGGAAAGCATAGATTTAATACAAGGATTCTCTTTTGCGGCTGCAAATCCAAGCCCCGTAGCGACTTCAACAGGATTCTGAAACCCAATAAAACCGACTCCTGACTGGATCAAAGGTTCAATATTTCTAATTAGTTCAACATCAGTATCTAAATATACACCTCCTAGATCATGAATTATTTTTAACCTAGCATAATCTGAAACAAAAGCCCATTGTTTTGCTTCATATGCTTCTTTGCAGTACACATTGGAATTAATATCAAAGTTAGATTCATCCCACCTTTTAATTTCGAAGTCTGGACAATATTTACTCCAAGATTCCATATATTTTTTATATTCGTCTGGAATTTGATTCCCACCAAACCAACAATAATGAATAACTTTTGGTATCATCTATTTTCTCCTTTTATCTATGGATTAGCTTATAAATAACTTCCCGTAGTTTATTGGGCAATATACAAACTATCATATGTGGTATTACACTTGTAAAAATTTTCGCGAATCCAATCCACCCTTTCTTTAACATCCAAAGATTAATATCTAAAAAATTTTTAGCATACTTAAATCCTCCTCGGCGGAGATATAAATCAGTCGGGACTCGCATTAATACAATTGGATCCTGAATATTTGCTCCGACTTGTCCATCCATCAACATTCTAATCCATAAATAATAATCTTCAAGTAACGGAAATCTTTCAGAATAACCTCCGACAGCATGAACGGCACTTTTTTTAAACAAAATCGCTGGATGATTGAATGGATTTCTTGATTTAGAAAACTTTATTATTTCTTCATGTGTATTCGGCAAACGTCTCACTCCAGAAATTATATTAGGATTTTCCACAAATTCATTTACAGTTCCAGAGATAATTGAAAGTTCAGGATGTTTTTTGAGCAAATTAAATTGTTTTTCGATTCTGTTAGGCAAACTTATATCATCTGAATCCATCCTAGCAACAAATTCATTTTTACATTTTTTCAAACCGTAATTTAGAGCATTACCCAAACCTAAATTCTTATCTAAACGATAAACATTTAAACAATCGCCAAAAATAATGCTCATCTCTTGTATAGTCGAATCTAATTCTTTTGTCAAGGGACCATCACAAACAAGTACAAAATCATTTGATTTAATAGTTTGATTAGCCATACTTAACATGGATTCCCTCAAAAAATCTGGTTTCTCTTTATAATAAACTGACATTAAAATTGAATATTCTTGCATTTTAAGTGTTTCAACCCCTATTTTCAGATAAAAATATTGAGTCTAAATATCCATTTACTTGATAATCAAAATTATAAATAGACATCTCTTTTTTATATACTAAATTTCCAAACAACTTATTAAATTGACCACTATTTGAAAGTAGTCGAATAAAAGGGTTAAAAACGGTCAAAAGAATTGTGTTTTTCCCATTAACCTCTCGAATGGTGCGAACCAATTCACTTGTACAGATATATTCGCTGTTCTGAGGAAAATAAAGGCCTTCCAACTCCAATTCGATAGTTTTTCTTACAAATTCCAATAAATTATCAATATAAATCATACTTCGCTGATTTTCAATCTTCGGAAAAATTGCAGTTATTTTCGCTAATTTTGAAAGTCTTGAATAATTTCCTGTTGCATTTGGTCCATAAACCATCGGAGGGCGCAAAAATACAACTTTAAATGAGTCTGAATTAAGTTTTTCTAATAACTTTTCAGCCTCCAGTTTAGATTTACCGTAATAGGTTGTCGGAATTTCTTTAGTATCGAATGAAATTTCCTTATATTGATTACCATAAACACTCATACTACTAAGAAATATAAATTGTTTCACACCTTGTGTTTTTGCCATATTTGCTAGTTTTACAGGTAAATCTCTGTTAACAGAAAAATATAAATCTGGATTTATGTTTTTTTCATTTTTATGAACAATAGCTGCAACATGAAAAATAGAATCATAGGGAGAGAAATCAAATTCTACCCACTTTGGATTCAATAAATCCAAAGTATCAATCTCAAAATCAACATCATTTTCTATGATATATTTTTCAAAAGAAGTGCCAATATAGGAATTAGCACCAGTTATCAATACTCTTTTCATATATTTTAATCCTTTTTTATGTTCCCTGTTCCACCTTCAACA
The DNA here is from genome assembly GCF_036680365.1 of Streptococcus sp. SS-4456. NCBI lineage: Bacteria > Bacillati > Bacillota > Bacilli > Lactobacillales > Streptococcaceae > Streptococcus > Streptococcus sp. SS-4456. Next base: position 97,613 of record NZ_JAVIHI010000003.1, read on the forward strand.
ACACCTTCACTTCTGGCTACACTGAGGAATGTACCTAAGAAACATTTAATATCCATACCTAGACTCATATTTTGAACATAATATCCATCCAATTTTGACTTTTCATCGATTTCCAATTCATCACGACCATTAATTTGAGCCCAACCAGTCAGACCTGGACGAATATCATTTGCACCATATTTATCTCGCTCCTCAATCAAATCGTATTGATTCCACAGGGCTGGACGTGGACCAACAATGGCCATTTCTCCTTTGAAAATATTGAATAGCTGAGGTAATTCATCGAGACTAGTCTTTCGTAGAAAAGCTCCTACTTTTGTAATCATCGCTGTAGGATCCTTCAAAAGATGAGTCGGCATATCACTTGGTGCGTCAACGTACATAGAACGGAATTTATAAATCATGAAGTAAGTCTTATCTTTTCCAACTCTCTTTTGCTTAAATAGTACTGGTCCCTTTGAATCCAACTTAATCATAATTGCAATGATCAAGAGAACTGGACTCAGAACAATAATAGCAATCCCTGAGATAATAATTGCTAAAATACGTTTACAAATTGGATACATTTCACATCTCCCTTTTTACCAAATATACTTATTATAAAGATAGTTTGTAGCACTTAGTTGCTATTATCTGAATCTTAATAAATAGTAATATTGTTATTAATTAGATATTCCAACCTTCCTAGAACTTAAACATCGTTTAAACTCTAGGAAAGTAAAAATATTTTTTACTTTCTTATTCTTGTTTTGCAAATTCAATCAAGATATCTTTTAATTCACTTCTATCTTTTTGGAGTAATCCATTGATAAATGAATTGACTATGTCCGACTGCTTATTTGTAACGCGACCCACAAATATTTTTTCATGAATCTGTTCGCTGACACGTTCTTTTGTTGATAACAATTCCTCGTAGAGTTTCTCGCCTGGTCTGATTCCAGATTCTACAATCCCGATTTCTTCCTCTGTATGTCCACTTAACAAGATAACTTTTCTTGCCAATTCCAGGATTTGTACTGGCTCGCCCATATCCAAGACAAAGATTTCTCCGCCTTTTGCCAAATGTCCAGCTTGGATAACCAAACGACTTGCCTCAGGAATCGTCATGAAATAACGAGTCATCCTAAAGTCGGTAACCGTAACAGGTCCACCTTTTCTAATTTGCTCTTTGAAGAGCGGAACAACACTTCCACGACTACCTAGAACATTCCCAAAACGGACTGCCGCAAATTGAGTCTGACCTGGCTCGTTTAAACCTGTTACAATCATTTCTGCAACACGTTTAGTCGCTCCCATGACATTTGGTGGATTAACAGCTTTATCTGTTGAAACCATAACAAATTTGGCAACCTTTGCAGTTTTAGCCGCCTCAGCCACATTCTTCGTTCCAAAAATATTATTCTTCACTGCTTCATGTGGATTATATTCCATCAAAGGAACATGCTTATGTGCTGCAGCATGATAAACAACATCGGGTTGATATTCAGCCATTATGCTAAAAATCAATTCTCTATCTTGAATATCTGCAATGAGAGGTACCAACTCAATCTTGCCTTGGTACTTTTCCAGTAACTCTCGATGAATGAGATAGATTGAATTTTCTCCATGCCCAAGCAACAACAAGCGTTTAGGCGTAAACTTAGCAATTTGACGACATAACTCTGAACCGATAGAGCCACCTGCTCCTGTGACAAGGATTGTTTTCCCTTTGAAAAACTGATTCAATTCCTCCTGATCCAAAACAACCTCTGGTCGACCAAGAAGGTCTGCTACGTCAATTTCCTGAAAGGCACTAACAGACATGTTCCCCGCCATAATGTCCTCAATGCTCGGCATATTATTGACGGTCACTCCTGTAGTTTTACAGATTTCAACAATCTTCTCACGCTCTTTACCATTTAAAGAAGGGATGGCAATCGTTACTTGGTCAACAGCTAATTCCTCTACCAATCGTGGAATATCGTTTCGGTTTCCTAAAACTTTGGCGGTGCGGATAAATGTTCCAAGTTTATTTGGATCACGATCAACGATACCGACAATTTCAAAATTCAATTTTCGATCTTTGACAGTATTGATAAAAATATTACCGCCATCTCCAGCACCTACAACTAAGATTCTTAGCGGGCTATCCTTCTTACGAATGGCATTTTTTCTCGTCTCATGTAAAACTTTCCAAACAATTCTCGGGGTAATGAGCATTACAAATGACAAAAATAAGGAAACCAGGATGAAACGATAACTAAAAGCCTGCCACAACACCGTTGAGATAATTAAAAACAATGAGTGAGTAGATATTAAACTAAGTCCAATTTTTACATAACTCTGATACCCTGTGTAACGCGTAATTAATGAAAAGACTTTTAATCTATACGATAGAATCAAATAAAAAATTGATACGAAAAAAACTGCAAGAATGAAGCGTTCATCTGGAATATCAATAATAACATCCAAAAACAACCTGCTCAAAATCATGGTAACTATAAGAAGACACGTATCCATACACATTAGTATCAATCGTTTACTGTTGCGCTCTAACAGTTTATCGGTAACAGTTCCTAAATCCATTTTTCTCTCCACAATCTAGAGTAACCAGTTTAAATCGCCTGGTTTTTTAATAGCATAAGAGGATTCTTTTTCAGCAACGCTTTCGCTTTATCTTTGCCAAATTCCTCTGTTAGTAACTTATAAGCCTCCTTCATTAACGGAGGTCTACTAGATAAATTATGCATATCACTAGCAACACAATGTACTAAATCCTGCTCTAAAAAATACTGAGTGCGTTTTTTTAATTCTTTTGCTCGATCACCAATTAAAGTGGGCTTCAGCACATGATTACTATTTACCTGAGTATAGCATCCCTTGTCAATTAACTCTTCTACTCTCTCTGCATGAAACGCTAGTGCATCATATCGTTCTATATGGGCAAGTACGGGAGTTAGCCCAAGTAGCGTCACTTCGTTCACTGCCTCTTGAATCTCTTTCCAGGGAGTATTCATACTGAACTCCAAAAGAATATAGCGCGAGCCATTAAGCGTTGGTACTTTCTTTTTTTCAAGTTTGCTTAAGATATCTTTACTATAATACAATTCAGCACCATAGCACAATCGTATTTCAGGATAAACTTCTGCTACTGCTTCTTTAAGTTGAAGAAAGTTAGTCATGATAACTTTTTCTGGTGTTTCAAACATCCCTTTTCGTCTATGAGATGTCGCCACGATATAGCGAACACCTTGACGACAAGCTTTACCTATCAAACTCAGACTCTCTTCAATAGTTTTGGGGCCGTCATCCACACCAAATATGATATGCGAATGAATATCAATCATACTAACACCTACTTATCAAACTTATATTATCTGAGAAATTAAGCTTTTTTGCCGTAATTTCCGTAGTTTCCGTATTCACCAGACTTCTCAGTGGTAATATCATATTTGTTCAAGATAACGCCTAAGAACGGTGTGCCTGTTTGATCCAACTGCTCTTTTACTTTTTTCAAAGATGAGCGCTTAACATTGCCTGCTTCTGCTACCAGCACCATCGCATCACATTTCTGTGCAATGATAGCTGCATCAATTACCAGTCCTAATGGTGGACAGTCAACGACAACATAATCATAATAGCGACGAAGAGTCGCAAGTAAATTTTCAAAATTCTTACTTTGTAAAAGTGCAGTAGGGTTAGGTGAAACCTTTCCTGACTCAATGACGGTCAAGTTTGGAATATCTGTATCGCATAATCCCTGAGACAAGTCTGTTGTCCCTGCTAGGTAATCCGTCAAGCCTGTAATCTTTGTAATTGGCTTGAAGAAACCAGACATGACTGAATTTCGTATATCTGCATCCACCAAAACGGTCTTATAACCTGAACGGGCATAGGCAATAGCGAGACTAGCCGCAGTTGTACTCTTACCTTCATTCGATTGAACAGAGGTAATGCCAACAACCTTAATATCCGCTCCGCTAAGCTGAATGTTGGTACGGATGGCATTGAAATATTCTTCTGTCTTATTTACCAATTCTTTTTTCGTACGTGCAATTTCTAACGTTGCCATATTGTTCTCCTATTTCAATTTCTTCGAATCTGGTACTACACCAAGCAAGGTTAAGCCCATTACCTCTTCAATATCCTGAGGGCGTTTGACACGGTCATCCAAAACTTCCATAACTAGTACAAGAGCTGTTGCCAAGATACCACCAGCTAATAAACCAAGTATTATATTTCGTTTTGTATTTGGAGTGGTTGGTTCTTCCGCTGGGACTGCTTCTTCAAGTGTTGTCACATCACTTACTTTGGTGACCTCAACAATCTTTTGCGCCGCAAAGGTACGAAGACTATTTGCAATACGTGCCGCTTCATTTGGATCCGCATCACGCACGGAGATAGAAACGATACGAGTATCAACAGGGATAGAAACTGAAACCTTTTCTTTTAAGTTCTCGTTCAAGTTCAACTCTGTAGCTACCTGCGTCAGTACATCGTGTGATAGAATAATTTCCTTATAGTCTTTTACCAAATAGGTACCTGCTTGTAACTCTTGGTTAGTCAAGCCCGCACCGGCTTCAACATTTTGACTCACTACATAGATACGGGTAGTGGAGTCATATTGTGGAGTTACCAAAAAACTGCTATAAACAAATGCCAGCCCTGCTCCTAATACCGCAGTTACTAGAATGAAGATTTTTTTTCTCCAGATTGTTTTCAATAATGATAATACATCAATTTCGATTGTATTTGATTCTTGATTATTCATAATTTCTCCTAATTTATTTACTATTGTCCGTCCAAGACTGCTTGGATGGCTGATTTTACTTGTGTTAAACTATCTTGACTGATTTCCAGCATGTAGAGTTGGGAGCCCGGCATCGCATAGGATGGTAAATCCATACGACCTGAGCCTGTCAAAGCTTGAGATTCCACAGTAAATTGACTTCCAGACTCTAGCTGCCGATTGACTAAATCCATAATAGTTTCAATCGATAGGTCAGTTTGAATAGAACCTTCCAAACCTTTCAGAATGGCCTGGTAGTTACCTAAATTCTCCGACGAACTAAGTTTCTTAATCAAGGCTGCAATGACTTTCTCCTGATTTTTTCCTCGATCATTATCTCCATTGGCTAAGGAGTAGCGTTCTCGAACAAAAATTAAGGCACTCTCCGCATCCAAATGAACAGTTCCAATAGGAAAATGGTGTCCTCCGCTTGTAAACTCTTGGTCATTATATACATCAATCCCCCCCACCAAATCAATCAACTGCAAGAAGGAAGTAAAGTTGAGTCGGATATAGTTACTAATGTCAGTACCATAAAGATTTTCTAAGGTGTGCACTGAGGCGTTAACACCATAAATCCCAGCATGTGTTAGTTTATCGTATTGATTTTGCCCACCATCTGCAATAGCAACGTATGAATCTCGTGGAGTAGTTGTCAATAAAATCTTATGTGTCGTACGATTGACAGTCATAATGATATTGACATCTGAACGCGAAACAGATGAAATTGGACCGTAAGTATCTATACCACTAATGTAGATATTGAAGCTATCACCACTAGCTTGTTCTACCGCTGTTTCAACTGGTTTAGACATTTTGAAACTGTAGATTTTCTTCACTTTGGAAGAAAAATCTGGGTCTTCACTTTCCAGAATATTTGTGAAAACTCCGTTTAAGACCATAGCCTGACTTTCGCCATTCATCATAGCTTGATAGGCAGACAAGTAAGAACTGGTCGGCATAGTTGCCAACTGAACCGATTTGGTCGTAGACACATCCTGCAATAGGGCCGAAACATTGTCCTGATCATATTCAGCTGGAGCCAGCAAACTGGTTAGCTGACTAATATCACTGATATCACTACTTGCTGGAACCACAATACTCATTTCATATTCTGAAAAGGAAGCATTTGAATTCAGCTGGCTAGAAAAATCAACTACCTCTCGCATACCATAGACACCAGCTGAGGTGACAAGTAGCGAAAGGAGGAGAACAACTGTTGTGAAAATTGACAATTTCTTGCGCCATATCAACCAAATAGTGAAAAGTGCTAGTCCAATACTTACACCTGTAACGATATGGTTCAAATACCTAAAATTTAAGATTTGGTATCGATACATACTAAATAAAAACAGGCACAGGAACATTAGATAGGCAACCCACAAGCCCCAATTGACCATTCGGAGTATTGTGGGCTTCTTTCGACCACTTCTCTTCTTCATAACTAACCTTTCTTCCAATAGTATTCTTCTCATTATAACACATACTTCCAAGAATATCTACCTAGTTGCTACCCAAGAAAACGCTCTACTGCATGGAGAAAGCGTTATTTTACATCTATCTTATTGCGGTCGTTTGAAGACGATGGTCTGGGACGTAGATTGTTCTGGACAGTAGTGAAAACCATCGCCATCAAATCCTTTTATTTCTTCTAGATCTTGAATATTGTGTTTAGCCAACCACGAAAGCATCCGGCCACGGCCTTTTTTGGAGATGGTTGAATGGACTTTTAGCTGACCATTTTTCTCTTCCTTGAAAATAATCTTGACCAATTTTTCCTGCACTTTTGGTGAAAAGACTTGTTCAAACTCTGACGAAGCAAGTGAGAGCAGGACATCTTCATCAATCACCTCTGCATCATAATAGGGACGCCAGTATTGTTTTAATGATTGTTTACCAATCTTTAAATTTCCCTGAAAGTCAAGACGATGGGGTGAAATGAGTTCAAATGGAGAAATGAGACCATATAAGGCTGTTGCCACCCGTACATGCTTCTTGTGATAGTTCTCCTCTTCTGCTGTCAGGTCCCTTCTAGTCATGTAACGATACATAAGACCATCATATAGTTGCCAAGCCGGGTAAGACTTGGCTTGACCTTGCCTAATCCTCTGCCATCGATCCAGTTCTAACTGGGCCTTGTCCTCGGATAATTTATATAAACTAGCCAGCTCTTCAAGGCTATATTGACCAATAGCCTCTAGGACCGATATGCTAGTATCAGACAGGGTTTGAAAGGCTTGATTATCCAGATTGGTATTTAGTTCTTTGGCGTTAGGAATAATGATTTTCATTCCCTCATTATACCATATAACTACTTGGCTTCTCAAAGTAAACAAGCTGGCTCGACCTTGTTTTTCCCAAAAAATTACCTTATACTAGTCTTAATTATTTCTGTAGGGGGACAGTTACAATGGATAAGTACCAGCGCATTATTCAGGATATCTTAGAGGGGATTGAAAACAATCAGTTTAAACGTGGGGAAAAACTGCCCTCTATTCGACAACTCAGTCAGAACTACCAGTGCAGTAAGGATACTGTTCAGAAGGCCATGTTGGAACTAAAATACAAAAACAAGATTTACGCAGTAGAAAAGAGCGGCTACTATATATTGGAAGACAAAGATTCTAAAAACCAAATGGTTGAACTTGACCCTGCGGATTTTCAGGAGCTGCCTTATGAGGATTTTCGAGTGTGCCTACATGAAAGTCTGATCGGGCGGGAGAACTATCTGTTTAACTACTACCATCAGCAAGAAGGGCTGGCAGAGTTAATCTCCTCTGTTCAACATCTCTTGATGAACTATCATGTCTACACAAAAAAAGACCAACTGGTTATTACAGCTGGTAGTCAACAGGCCCTCTATATCTTGACCCAGATGGATTTCGGGCCTGAGAAAACTGAAATATTGCTAGAAAATCCAACTTATTCCAGGATGGTTGAGTTGATGCAACATCAAGCTATCCCCTATCAGACAATTGAACGAGATTTTGATGGCATTGACCTGGTCAAGTTGGAAAAAATCTTTCAAACTGGAAAAATTAAATTCTTCTACACCATTCCTCGTCTGCACAATCCTCTGGGAAGCACCTACGATACAGCAAGTAAAACTGCCATTCTGAAGCTAGCTAAGAAATACGGGGTCTATATTATCGAAGATGATTATCTGGCAGATTTTGATTCTAGCAGAAGCCTGCCCCTCCACTATCTAGACACCGATAATCTGGTCATCTATATCAAATCCTTTACCCCAACTCTCTTTCCAGCCTTGCGGATTGGTGCCATCAGTCTGCCCCAGCAGTTGAAGTCTGCTTTTATTAAACATAAGAGCTTGATTGACTACGATACCAACCTCATCATGCAAAAGGCTCTTTCCCTCTATATCGACAATGGAATGTTTGCCCGTAATACCCAAAATCTCCATCAGGTTCATCATGCCCAGTGGTTAGATATAGAGACCAACATGGACGAAACTAAACTAAATATTCCCTATCGCATTTCCAAAGGAAGCGTGACCTTCCAGCTGAAAAAAGGCCAGGTCAGTCCATTTATAGAGAAACAACTTGAAGGAGCAGCCTTCTTTTCTGGAGAGGAACATGATTTTCTACAAATCAAGTACACTAGTGATTTTAAGACAAGACTGGAAACATTCTTAGAGAAAATGACAATGTGAGGACAACATTTGAAATAGATTCCCTACTAGCTATACCGTATTGCGAAACAAAGATCCTCAAACCTGTAGCTTGAGGACCTTCTAGTATCTAAGTCATTTTCAAAATGAACTCTTATTTTGAATTTATTTCATAACCCATCAAGAGTCCACCTTCTTCAGCGTAGAAGCTACAGAGTCCAGATGTTGCAACTTGGTCAACAACAGCATTTGGGAAACTTGCTTTTACAAGTTCTGAAAACTGTTGGAAAAACTTAGCGTTATTACGGTGAGCCATTACGATACGGCCTCCATTGTAGCCAGCCTTCTTCATCTCATCCAAGGCAGCTGTGACAGATTTCTTATGACCACGCGCTTTCTGGAGCAATTCTAGCTTCCCTTCGCTACTAGCTTCCCCAACCATACGGATATTGAGAAGGCCAACGACTGTTCCAAGCAATTTGCTGAGACGACCATTTTTCACCAAGTTATCAACCTTGGCAAGGACAAAAAGCAATTTACTATTTTCTTGGTAGGTGGTGATGGCTTGTACAAGCTCTTCAAACTCTAATCCTGCTGCGATCAGACGGTTGATTTCGTCAACAATGAGATCCATTTCCCCGCCAGCTGAAAGGCTATCAATGAGATGGATATTGACTTCAGGATGTTCCTCGACGAACATATCACGCGCCACACGAGCAGCATTGAAACTACCTGACAAACCACCTGTCAAGGTTATAACAACAACATTTTCCGCTCCCTCAAATGCTGTCTGATAGGCCTGTGGACTTGGACAGGCAGAACTAGCTGCTTCAGAAGAGGCGTACATCACCTCCATCATCTTGTCAATGTCCAAGTCAGCCTGGTCAACAAAGGTGTCTGCACCAATCTGAATGGTCAAGGGCACACTGACAAATTCTGTATCAGGGGCAAGGTTATTTAACTGACGATAATCACAGCCTGAATCTGCAACGATTTTCCATTTTTTCATGTTCTACTCATTTCTAGTATTACTTTTTTATTTGACAATAGCAGACTATTTCCTTACAATTATATCATTAAACTAGTCCTTCTGAAAGCATTTTCTTTCAGATGTAACAGTCAGGAAAGGAAAGCTATGGCAGAACGTAAGATTTCACCAACTTCTTTAAAAAATCTCTATCAATCCAATAAAGAAACCAATCAACTGACCAAAGAATCCATCGAAACAGCTCTGCTATTTCTCCTAGAAAAAAAGGACATCAAACAGATTTCGGTATCCGAGTTGGTCAGAAAGGCTGGTGTGTCACGCAATGCCTTCTACCGCAATTACAAGTCCAAAGAAGAGATTTTGGAAACCTACTACGAGCGGACTTCTAGCAACCTTAAGAAGAAATGGCAAGACTTGCAGGACAAGGTTCAAAAGGATGGCGTCAAGCAGAGTTTTGCAGAGTTTGTCCAGGAGCAAAAACGCAAGGCAGAGCAAAGCAAAACCTTTTCCAATGTCAGTCAATGGATCAAAGAAAAAACAAAACGGGATTAAAAAGTCCTGTTTTTTTGTGCTTTCTCACCAAAAAAACTTGACCAAAATGGCCAAGTTTTTAAGGAGATTATGAAAATATTTAGGATTGACTATAGTATATCTCAACTGCCAACCGTTTCCATCGGTCTTAGGAATGAAAAATACGTTGCAACCAAAAATTTTCTACATCTAATCTATTTTTTACCCAATTTCCTCGTCTTTTTGAGGGCGGCAGCGACTGCCTTGATAATGGCGTAGCGGAAGCCTTCTTTTTCAAGAGCTACCACGCCTGCGATAGTCGAGCCGCCTGGCGAGGTCACTTCCTGTCTCAGCTGGGCTGGGTGCTTATCGCTGTTCAAGACCATCTGAGCAGTTCCAGCAAAGGCTTGAGCCGCCAAAACCTTGGCATCCTGAGCCGTCAGCCCATTTTGCACACCGGCATCCGTCAGAGCCTCAATCATCTGATAGACAAAGGCCGGTCCGCAGCCTGCGATAGCCGTCGCTGCGTCGATCAGGCTCTCTGGCACTTGCTGGACCTTGCCTGATTTTTCTAGGATTTGTTCCAATAGCGGAGCGAGCTCTTGATTGACCAAGCTATAGGTTATCATGCCTTGGCCGATAGCGACTGGTGTATTGGGCATGATACGGATGAGTTTGTCTGCCGACACATATTCTGCCAGGCTGTCAAGGGTCACACCCGCTGCCATGGAAATCCAGATAGCTGACGGATTCTGGCTAATCTGGTCCTGTAAGCCTGACAAGACTGACTGAATCAGGTGAGGCTTGACCCCAAGGAAAATCACCTCAGCCTGCTCTGCTATTTCCCCATTAGAAAAAAGCTGACCACCTAACTGCTCTTGAAGAGCCTGGGCTTTTGCTGGGTTGTGGTTGCTGAGGAGGAGCTGGGTGTCTGGTTGCTGGCTGACCGCTTGGGCCAGGGCCGCTCCCATGTTGCCAAGTCCGATAAATCCAATCTTCATCCTGTCCTCCTAACGAATGTGCCCGTCGCCTGTGATGATGTACTTGTAAGTGGTCATTTCACGCAGTCCCATTGGACCACGGGCGTGCATCTTCTGAGTGGAAATGCCCAACTCACAACCCAGACCGAACTCGCCGCCATCTGTGAAGCGAGTCGAGGCATTGACATATACTGCCGCCGAGTCTACGTAGAGCGTAAAGAGGTCTGCTGTCTGGCTGTTTTCTGTCACAATGGCCTCGCTGTGTCCTGTTGAATGCTGGGCGATGTGACTGATAGCCTCTTCTACGTTTGAAACGACCTTGACCGCCATGACATAGTCCAGAAATTCTGTATCAAAATCTTGGTCGCCTGCTGGTGTGGATTGGTTGAGAAGAGCCTGTGCCTGACTGTCAGCACGTAATTCCACCTGATCAGAAAGAGCTTCCTCTAAACGAGGCAAGAACTGGCTGGCTATTTCTTCATGAACCAATAAAACTTCAGCCGCATTACATGCTGAGGGACGATTAACTTTTGCATTGACGGCAATTTGTAAAGCCTTGTCCAAGTCCGCATCCTTGTCCACATAGACATGGCAGATGCCTGTACCTGTTTCGATAACTGGCACAGTCGCATTTTCTACTACGGCTTGAATAAGCCCTGCACCGCCACGTGGCACCAAGAGGTCAATCTTGCCTTTGGCAGTCATCAATTCGGTCGCAGAGGCACGGCTAGTATCTTGGACTAGTTCGATAACCTTGGGTGACAAGCCGACCACTTCTAGTCCAGCTTTTAAAGCTGAAACAATGGCCTGAGAAGAATGAAAGGCATCCTTACCTCCGCGCATAATGACTGCGTTGCCACTCTTGATGGCCAATCCTGCAACATCTGAAGTCACGTTTGGTCGGCTTTCGTAAATCATTCCTACCAATCCAAAGGGTATTGATTTCTTGCGAATATGTAACCCATCTGCCCGAGTGGATTCTTCCAAGGTCAAACCAACTGGATCTGGCAAGCCAATCAAGGCACGAATACCGTCTGCCATGGCTTCAATCCGCTCAGCTGTCAGGAGCAATCGGTCCTGCATAACTTGGCTGATTTTACCTTGGGCATTTTCCATATCGATGGCGTTGCCAGCTAGGATTGCCTCAGTTTGGGCAACCAACTGGTCTGCCATGGCTGATAGGGCTTGGTTTTTTTGTTCGGTTGTTGCCAGGTTGATAGAGGCCTTATGGGCCAATAAACTGTCTAATAATGCTTGTGTTGTCATATCTTTCTCCTATTTAGTCTTTCAGTTTACTCGTTCGTCAATATAATCAAGACAAACTGAACGACTATAAACTCACCCAATCGTTGCGGTGAATCAATACGCCTTCCGCTCTGCCATTTTCCAACTGGTCCTGCAAGTCCTTGGAGGACAGTTTGACGCGGCCCTTGCCAATCAAACGGTGGTCTGCTTGACTGTAAACTTCCACGACCTGTCCTACTTCAAAGTCGCCTTCCAGGGCTTTGACACCAGCAGCTAACAAACTGCGGCCCTGGTGCAACATGGCCTCAACCGCACCAGCATCCACTTCAACTGCTGCATCTGTCCGAGCATAGAAGGCCATCCACTGCTTGCGTTGATTCATGGCATGGTCATCTGCTAAAAAGAGGGTGCCACGATTGGCTTGAGTGACCGCTTGTAAAAGGGCCGTATCCTCTTTTGAAGAGCAGATAAAGACTGGTACGCCTGACTTGGTCGCAATCTGCGCCGCCTGTAATTTGGTAGTCATGCCACCCGTTCCGTTGGACGTTCCTGCTCCTGCTGCCATGGCAAATAAATCTTCCGTAATTTCCTTAATCTTTGGCAAATGTTTGGCGTTGGGATCGCTATTAGGATTGGCCGTGTAAAGTCCATCCACATCTGTCAAGAGCACCAAGAGATCTGCTTTCAAGAGAGAAGCCACTTGGGCAGATAAAGTATCATTGTCCCCTACCTTAATCTCCTCAATGGCAATGGTATCATTTTCATTGATAATGGGAATAGCACGTTGTTTGAGTAAGACCTGCAAGGCTTGAGAGGCATTCTGGTAACGTCTGGCATCCGCAAAATCATCCTGGGTCAACAAGATCTGAGCTGACACAATGCCATCTTTCATCAGGTTCTGCGTGTATTCCTCAATCAAGAGTCCCTGACCCACCGCCGCAGAAGCCTGTTTCTCCGCAATCTTAGTCGGCCGCTTGTCAAATCCCAATCTCCGAAAACCAGCAGCAATCGAGCCTGAAGTCACCAGTACAATCTGGTAGCCTTTCTGGTGCAATTGAGCCAACTGATTGGTAATCCGAGCAATCTTAATCCGGTCTAAACTCCCATTTTCTTGCGTCAGAGAACTAGTCCCCACCTTAAATACAATCGTTTTTTCTGTCATAATCTCTTCTCACAAAAACTAATATTTGGAAAATTATACCATATTTTAATCATAAAGAAAATCAATGATATGTAGTAGTATGAAGCAAAGGAAATCATTCCTAATGATGAGGAGCATGACAAAATGTAATATTTTCAAACACTAAAAGAAAGGGAGTGGGAAAGAACTCAACTAGTCAAAAACATACTAAGATTAGTAGTGAAGAAATCTCCGATGGGAGAGAGTACTCACTATTTTTTCTTTATGATAAAGTAGAGGTGTCTTATTAAGTCGAGAACTCTTTTGACACTAGACGTCACATCAAAAACTGGCAAGACACCTGTTTTAGAAAGAATGTTATCAAAGTATGTGGGACGCCTGACGTCGAGTATTGAAAATGACATCACTAAAACAAGGAATCATTCAAGACAAAGAGGTAATATCATGCGTGCAGTTTTTGGGATTGATGTGAGTAAGGCAAGTTCAGAAGTGGCCATCCTAGTCAATGGTGAGAAAGTTCATGGCTATACCATGTCCAATGACGCCTTTGGCTTTGCTCGGCTACTTGGCGATTTGAGAACCGTCCATAAGCCAGAAATCATCTTTGAAGCAACAGGTGTCTATTCTCGTCGTCTTCAAGCTTTTCTGGATGAACATGGCTACGCTTATACACGGCTTAATCCCCTAGAAGCTAAGAAGCAACTAGATAGCTTGCGTGTGCGGAAAACAGATCAAATTGACGCCGAAAAACTGGCTCAATCTCAATTTGTGCTGAATCGTAAACCCACTTATGTCCAAGAAGAAGTCTACCAAAACTTGCGGGCTCTCAGCCGTTTCTATCAGAATCTGACCGAGGACATTGTTCGAGCTAAAAACCGTCTGCACAAGGTCTTACAAGTCACTTTTCCTGAATTGGAAAATATCTTATCAACACCATCTGGCGAACAATACTGGAACCTGGTCATAGCTTTTCCTTGCAAGGACTTCGTGCTTGATTTAAGCAAGGACGAACTCTCAGAAAGCATTCGTCAGTCCACCTCAAAACGTATTTCTGACAAGCGTGTGGCGTACTTAGCTGAGAAGCTGATAGCACTAGCTAATCAATCGTATTGTGCCGTCAAGAAAACCTCTCCAATACTAGAAGAGGTGCGTTACTATGGAAAAGAATTACTTCGGCTTTCTGAACAGAGACAAACTGTCCTAGACCAAATGGTAGAACTAGCTCAGCCATTACCTGAATATGACATTCTGCTCTCTATTCCTGGAATAGCTGAGACTACTGCAACAAGTATTATTGGTGAACTGGGAGATATTCGCCGTTTTCAGTCTGCCAATCAAATCAATGCCTTTATCGGTATTGACCTGAGACACTATGAATCTGGTAACTTCCTCGCTAAGGAACACATTACCAAGCGTGGCAATCCCTACGCTAGAAAGATTCTGTTCAAATGTATTCACAATATCGCTTCAGCCAGTCACACCAATCCTTGCCATATCGCCGACTTTTATGAGAAACGAAAAAGACAATCGCAAACGACTTCTACGAAGCCACACACGATTGCCTCCATACATCGTCTCATTCGGACAATGTATTACCTCATAACGCATAACAAACTTTACGATTATCGTTCTACCCAAAATCAGTAAGATTGTTTATGCTATATTATTGTAACACCTTATCAAAAAATTTCAACATAAGGTGTTGCTTTTGTATTCACTTTTTACACTAAAATTTAGTCTAAAATAAAATAATTTCCTTATTTTGACTACTGAACTCAAAATATTTTTCATCAAATACCTTGATAAGCTTGACAAATGGTAGAAAAAGAGTTCGTCTTCCCACCCCCGCACAGTTGATTAGGTCAGATTTGGAGCGTGAAACACGAACAAATCTGCCAATCAACCACTGCGCTGAGATGTTGACACGAACTCTGAGAAGTGGCTTTAGACTTTTTACCCAGCCTCGATACTTATTCAAAAAATTCTTCTACCGTTTTTAGTATTTCTATCTCTTTTGGTTTCAAAACAGTATATACTTCCTCAAAAAAGGAGAGAATTTGCTGACCATAACGCTTGGTATGGATGCGCGGGTCTAGTACTAAGACCACAGAATCTTGTTGGTCATGCCGATTGGTACGTCCGATGGCCTGTTTTAATTTGATCATCATCATGGGTAGGCTGTAATCGTAAAATGGATTCTTGCCTTGTTCACGCAGATGGTGATTGATTTTCTGAACAAAACGGTCCTTGGGATTATCGAATGGCAAGCGTGTAATGACCTGAATCAATTGGTTCTGACTGGCAAAGTCAACACCCTCCCAGAATACTCCTGTTCCCAGTAAAATTTGACTTTCCCCTCTTTCAAATTTGCGTTTGAGAGTCATTTCCTGGCCATGCTTGTGTTGGGCAAGGTGGGGAATATCCCTTTCATCTAGCAAATCCGACACCTGCAAGAGTAGAGAAATCGAGGTAAACAAGACCAAAATCGGTCTGTCCAGCTCTGCTATTTTCCCTAAAGAATGAGCCAAATAGGCTGCGTGCTCTTCCTTATAACAAGAGAGTATGTCAGGGAGATTGGTCGGAAAAAGGAGTTGCTGATTGGTCACTGCTTGTGTGGGAAGCAAGTCCATGGTGACCTGCTCAAAGCCCAATAGATCGGCCAGACTGACCTTTTTGCTGATGGTCAAGGTGGCGCTGATACAGAAAATCTTAGTATCTGGCAGGTAACTAGCCACATTCAAGAGGCTGTCCTTGGAGCCCCGCAAATAAGTAATTCGCTTGTCATCAAGATACTTTTCTTCCAGCCAAAAACTGTCATAATAGTCTAGGAGTTGAGCCAGGTCCTGCAGGTCAATGTCCTGTAATTCAGCCAAATTCTGCTTGAGTTGACCTAGGTCTTCGTTTGCGATTTCCCTTTGACCATACTGGCGAAAACGATTCAAGAGGTGGTTGAGCTCAAATTGACAGGACTCATAGAGGCGTTGGTCTAGAACCTTATCCGCCCTATCTTTTTTACTCTGCAATATTTGTAATAGAGCTGTAAGTTCCTGAGAATCCGTCGCCAGATTTTCGGCAGCCAAGAGGAATTTCTGGGCCTCGTCGATGACCACCAAACGATTGTCCATCAGGGGATCTTGGTCCTTGAGGTGACTTAGGAAATAGGCATGATTGGTAATGAGCACCTTGCTGGATAGAGCTTGCTGATTCAAACGCTGCCAAAAATCCCAGCCCCAGAAAAGACTAGTAGTCTCCAAGTTTCCGTCATGAGCAATCTCATCAAAGTAGGCTTGGTAGCGTTTTTTCTGCTTGAGTTCGTCCAAATCACCTGTTCGAGTTTCTGTCAGCCAGACAAGGACCTGCATCTTAAATTGATTGACCAAGCGATTGTCATCTTGTCGCTGCAAGGTTTTCCAAAAACTATCCAATTTGATAAAATGCTTGGGGGACTTGAGGGAAGCCATGGAAATATGGAAAATCTCTCTCAGCTTACTCCCCTCTTTTTCCATAATCTGCTCTTGAAGGAGCTTGGTCGGCACCGTCACCAAGAGTGGCTTTTCTGACTTGGCAAGCAAGGGCAGCAGATAACCGTAGGTCTTGCCCAAGCCTGCCTGGGCCTGAATAAAATGTACTTGTTCTACATCAGCCAATCGTTTTTCAACCACTTGAGCAAAGGCCGTTTGTTTTTTGCGTTCGTGTAAACCTAGAAGGGCAATATTGGTCGCAAAATCTTCTGACAGATGATAGGCTGGCTGGGCTTTGACTGGCTTTCTCAAAACCAAGCTGTGAACACTTTCTAAACTGGTCGAAATCGTTTCGGACAGGTAAGGCTGCAATTCATCAATGACCAGACGGGATTCGAAGAGTAGATTGTCCGCCAAATCAAGAATGTTTTCAACAACAGTTCGAGGTAAACTCTTGATTTTCTCTTGAATTTTGATAAGAAGTCGAGCCGTTGCCAGAGCATCTGAAATAGCCGTGTGGGCCTGGTCCAGACCCAAGTCCAAATGCTCTGCTAGATTGCCCAGACTGTATTTATCAAATGTCGGGAAAAATAATTGTGCCAATTCCACCGTATCCACGCGCGGTGTCAGCAGTTCATATCCTTCAAAGAAAAGAGCTTCTGCCAACAGATTGGCATCAAACTTGACATTATGGGCTACAAAAATAGCATCTCCAATCTTGTCATAAATTGTTCCAGCTACCTGACCAAAATCGGGAGCCTGGTCCAACTGCTGGTCTGTGATGCCCGTCAGATTTTTAATATGGTCATCAAGTAGCTCGTAGGGATTGATGTCCGTCGCATAGCTATCAATAATTTCTCCGTTTTCAACCAGAACAATTCCGATTTGAATAATTTTTGCATCGGCACCTGTACCTGTTGCTTCCAAATCGACAACGGCATACCGATTGCTTGTTCGCGTATCTTTCATACTGTTCATTATAGCACAATCGACCGTCAGGAAAAAGCCTCAAACAAAATCCATGAAGTCGTTGGATTTTTTTGTTAGACTACTTATATAAAAACCGTTTCTGTGAGGAGAAATATGATGATTATTCACAAATCTGTCAACCCTGTTGCCGTTCAAAATACCTACTACATTGAAAACGATAGCCACCTGCTTGTCGTTGACCCAGGTAGTGACTGGGCTAAAATCCAAGCCACTATTGAAAAAATTGGTAAACCAATTGCGGCCATTCTCCTGACCCACACCCACTACGACCATATTATGAGCTTGGACATCCTACGTGAAACCTACGATTTTCCACCTGTCTATGTGGCTGAAAGTGAAGCCAGCTGGCTTTATACCCCTGAAATGAACCTGTCTGGCCTACCTCGTCACGATGATATGGAAAATGTGGTCTGCCGACCTGCTGAAAACATCTTCCAATACCAAGATGATTACCAGTTTGACGGTTTCCATTTCAAGGTTGTGCCAACACCAGGCCACTCCATCGGTGGCGTATCCTTTATCTTTCCAGAAGCGGAAGCTGTTGTCACAGGAGATGCTCTATTCCGTGAAACAATTGGACGTACAGACCTACCAACCAGCAACTTTGATGACTTGATTGCGGGTATTAGAGAACACATTTTCACCCTGCCAAACCACTACACTGTCCATCCTGGTCATGGTCAAAATACCAGCGTTGGACATGAAAAAAACTTCAATCCGTTTTTTAGACTGTAAAAATAAATACTGCCCAGTTCTGATTGAACCAGGCAGGTTTTTATTTACCACATATCCAGTCTCTCTTCGGGTGCCCTATACATTGGGTCACCTTCTTGAATATGGTAGACTTTATAAAAATCATCTATTTGCTGTAATTGGAGATTGACCCGAAATTCCTCAGGAGAATGTGTGTCTACCTGAAGTTGATAACGGCCATAATCAACCTCAACCATTTCTCGACGGCTACGGGCATAGTGCTCAAAAAATTCTTTTAGATTTGCTGACGGTTCTTCTTTTTTGAGCGTAGACAAGGCAATCTGTATTCCTCCCAAATCCGCAAGATTTTCAGATAGAGTCTGTTGCCCATTTATTCTACCACCATAAACTTCCAGACCATCAAACAAGTCTACTAGGGCTTGATTTTTTTCTTCAAACACTAGTCTATCTCGCTCTGTCCACCAGTCTTTTAGACTACCAGTCTCATCAAAATTTGCTCCTGTGGCATCAAAGGCATGAACAAACTCATGAGCGATAATTTTGCCAATCCCACCATAATTCTCGGCTACAGATTGATTTTTGTCATAATAGGGAGCTTGTAAAATAGCCGCCGGAATATAAATAGCATTCTGACTAGGAGCGTAGGCGGCTGTTACTTCACTTGCCGATACATTGCTAGCCCAAGTTTGTCTATCTATTGGCTGACTATAACGCTCGAAAACTCCTGTTCTAGCTTGAATCATAATAGCCAAAACATTTTCAATATAAGACAAGTCTTCACGCACCTTTAATGACTTGGTCCAGTCGCTCAACTCCCTTGGATAGCCGATATGATAAGTGATATTTTCTAATTTTTTAATTGCGGCTTGCTTGGTAGCTTGATTGAGCCATTTATTGGCTATAATCCTTTCTTGATAAGTCCTAGAGATTGCCTCAGCCATTTCCTGAATGGCAAGTAAGTCCGTTTCATCGGCATAGTTATGACCATAATAAACACCCAAGCTTTCCTTGAAAATTCCAGTCACATCCAGATAAGTCATGTAATCATTTGGATAGGAGGCTGAAACTCCTTGGACTTCTGCATGAAATCTCCCTGCCGTCTGCATGATTTCCCCAGTCAAATAGGGAGCTAACTTCATTGCTTGGCTAACCAAAGCCCATGATCGATATTCTGAGAAATTTTCTTCCTTGATAAATTGGGATAATTGTTCAAAATAGCTTGGATTAGAAACATAAACTTCCTCCGGTTCCAAGCCCACCAGTCCTACTAATTGTTCTCCAATCGATAAAGCTGGAGAGTAGTTTTTGACCTCTGAGAATGTTCTAAGTTCTTCTGCGTTCACAGGTCCCCAATCACTATGCACACTCTCACTAGCTGGTAGAGTGTCAACGAGTCGATTGTCAAAAGCAATGGCACCTTCAACCAAAGCAGTGGCCTCCTCGTCTGAGTAGCCACATTTTTCCAAAATATGTCTCGCAGATATACGGTAAGAATCCATGAGTTTCTCACGAACGGTCCTGTCTTCATAGTAGGACTTATCAGGTAAAATCGTCTGAGGTGGTAGCAAAATTAGCATTCTTTCAGATGTGTTTCGTGGATTGGCAATCACATCAAGACCATAGGGCAATGGATAGTCCTTACGAATCCAATCTTGGCTAAGCGATTTCAAATCGGAAAACGTAGTAATTCCCATCATTTCATCCAGTATCATTCTAGCTACTCTGACACCATCTTCTTCCCTTTTGGTAAAATCAAGACCTTGCTGATACAACTTGATAAATTCTACTAAATCCTCAGACTGAGGCTCTAGCTGACCAGCTACCATTTTGTCAAAATCCAATTTTAATTGCTCATCCACTTCCATTTGCAATCTTGTAAACTCATTGTAGAATGGTGTACCACTTGATAACCAACCACCATTTAACCAGTCCCTATTTATAGCTTGATAAAAATTAGTTTGGATAGTCGGTTCTGCTTTTTCAACTTGTGCTTGGTCATCTCCTATTTTCTGACCACCGCAGGCAGCTAAGAGACATACAAAAACAAGCAAAACCAATCTCAGTAGACCTTGTTTTATCACGCGTCACTCCCTCACTTGTTTTCCACAAACTACTTCGACAGGAAAAGATGCAGAAAATAATTACTCCTCCGCATCTTGCTCTTTTTTCAACTCCCCAATCGTCTCAAAACTTGCTCGCCCATCTGCAACCAGTGCCTCCTGCTCGTAAGCGTTAATAATCTGGGCAACGACTGGGTGGCGAACCACATCCTTGGCTGAAAAATGCACGAAATCAATCTGCGGTATTTTACTCAACTTCTCCGTCGCATCAATCAAGCCCGACTTAACCTTACGTGGCAGGTCAATCTGACTAATATCCCCATTGACAATCATCTTGGAGTTGAATCCTAGACGGGTCAGGAACATCTTCATCTGCATAATGGTGGTATTTTGCGCCTCATCCAAAATGACAAATGCATCTTCCAAGGTCCGACCACGCATATAGGCCAGCGGTGCAATCTCGATAATCTCCCGCTCCATTAAGCGCGTGGTCTGCTCCTTGCCCAAAATCTGATAAAGGGCATCATAAACCGGCCGCAGATATGGATCTACTTTTTCTTTTAAGTCCCCTGGCAAAAAACCTAAACTTTCGCCTGCTTCTACCGCAGGACGGGTTAGGACGATCCGCTTGACCTGTCCCCGCTTGAGGGCTGTAACTGCCAGAGTAACCGCTAAGAAGGTCTTCCCTGTACCAGCTGGTCCAATTCCAAACACGATATCATGACGCTTTACGCTATCCACATAGAGTTTTTGACCAAGGGTCTTTACGCGAATGGGTTTGCCGTAATTATCCTTAATGATCTCTTCTTCATAAAGGGCAACGAATTTCTCAATCTCATCATTTTTGACCATGGAAATAGCCGTGACCACATCTGGCGTATTGATGACCAAACCACGATTGACCAAGACAAGAAGGGACTGGATAACCAGGCGAGCCTGTTCGACATGGTCATCTTGTCCAATCACCTGCACTTTTTCCGTTCGTGCATGGATAACCACGCCCAATTCCTGTTCCATCAATCGCAGATGGCGTTCGTTTGATCCAAAAAGACTAAACAAATCATCTGGATGTTTTAATTGAATATCAATTGAATGTTCTAGCAAGAAACTTCTCCTTTGGTAGCTTTTCTATTATTATACCAAAATTTTCCACCAACTGAATTTTCGAGGTAAAAAGAAAAACAGTGAATATGGCGACATTCACTGTTTTAGAAAGACCAAACTTAAAATTTCTATCTGGGGGTGTAGAATAATAAAGAAAGGAAGGAAAGTTTGGTTTCCAGTTGTTTAACTGCCTCTTTTGTATATAAGTAACGACATTATACCCTACAAAATATCAGCAGCTATACCAGGACGAAGTTCATCCTGAATATTTATTTGGGGGGGGGGGCCCGGGGGGGGGGGGGGGGGGGGGGGGGGTGGGGGGGGGGGGGGGGGGGGGGGGGGGGGGGGGGGGGGGGGGGGGGG
>NZ_JAVIHI010000004.1:0-88942 GCF_036680365.1 Streptococcus sp. SS-4456
GACTAGGGGCTGTCGCAGGTGAACTTGCGACCTGACCCAAATCTACATAGCGACGGGTACCACTATAAGATAGATAAGAAATCCACTGATGACCATCTACCTCTAGTTTTTTATCATAATTAACTTTGTCACCCACCTGTGCATAAAAGGCTACTGGAGCAGTTTTACTTGGTTGATTTCTGACAGCTGTTTCTTTTTCGTAGACATATTGTCCTTGAGGTGCTAAATTGACAGCTGGTTCCTCTACAACTACTACTGTAGTTTGCGGAATCTCCATTGCAGGACTTAACTGAACAGCTACTTCCTGTTTAGTAGGAGTTACTACTTGTTCTGTACGCGCTTCTTTTGAAGATGATTGACTGTTCGAAGATTGTTCTTCACCCATCTGACTTGTGAGAACCTCCGGAACCTGCTCGCTCTCCACCTTACTTGTCTGAGCGATCACTTCCTGTGTTTCTACGGCGACTTGATTTGAAAGAGAGTTTATCTTATCAACCAGACTACTCTCTTGGACTTGTACCAATGGTAGGTTACTTGACGCAACCGCCCCTGCCTGTTCATCCGCTTTCACTTCCTGCAAACCGAAGACCAGACTAGTTCCAATCAGTACTGAAGCAGCACCTAGAGAGTACTTACGAATAGAAAAATTTTGTTTTTCCTGACCAAATCTTGTGCGACGCATAAATCATATCCTACCTTTCTGTTATCCTTTTCACTTATATTATATACTTATCCATGTCATAAAACAAGTGAAAATTGTAACATTTGTAATATTTTTGTAACATTTGTATCTAGAAAGAAATATTCATCTCTCCTATCTATACTATTCGCAAAAAATACAAAAAAATGATGAAAAATAAGATATTTTTAAAATTTTTTCAAAATATAAAAACCTTGTCTGAATACACTTCAAACAAGGTACTAGCCATCTGCTATTCGAAATCTAATCGATAGTAGGGTTGATTTGGAGTTGAGGCACCAATACTTGACGCATAAATCCAGTCCTTGCCTTCTAGCTGTGCAAAGTCTTCCGCCCGCCCAGTTAGGATAATCCCAGCGAACTCCAAGGTATCAATCTCTTCTTGTTTAGAAAAGTCCGTGTCACCAAATTTTTCCAAGAAAGTTTTCACATCTGTGACGAGTGCGTACTCTCCTAAATAATGATTATACTGTTCCGCCATTTTTTTCATAGGTGTTAAAGGATTCCATGCAGCTGCCTCTGCTGGTAATTCCGAATCTGGTTCATAAACCTTTAGAGCCTCTCCTTGAAGACCAAATAACTGATCGATACGAAAATCAGCTGTGTTCTTCTTAGAAGCTGTTCCGATCCAGTACCAATTCTTTTTTAAATTTTGAGGAAGCATGGTCCGCAAGTCTCCAAAACTATATTTTTTATCAAAAGTGATGGCTACTTCTACTAGCTGATTAGACATGTCTTTTACTAAAGAAAGTTCTTGACTGGGAACCCTTGCAAAGTCATCTGTGTCAACTTTCTCCGTATTATAGAAGAGAGGGAGTTTTGACCAGGTTTGGCGATCATAGGCAATCTCTCCTTTATAAGAAGGACCATCCTGAGAAAAATTCAAATACGTTCCCAACCAATCATATTGGTATTCATAGTCACCAAAGGCAACTGGAACTCCTGCCAAATCTTTGTGGCGATCTGCATGGACAGCTCCAGCAAATAGAGAGGTCGCTTTATAATAGTAGGTTGAGTATTCAATGTTTGGATAGGCAACTTGTGACAATAATTCATGTTCTTGATAGATTTTTTCACCATTATTAGCAGTCAAGATCTGCAAGGTCTTCAAGGTCGCTCCAGTAATCAATAAGAGCCCTAATGTAGA
The DNA here is from genome assembly GCF_036680365.1 of Streptococcus sp. SS-4456. Classification (NCBI taxonomy): domain Bacteria; kingdom Bacillati; phylum Bacillota; class Bacilli; order Lactobacillales; family Streptococcaceae; genus Streptococcus; species Streptococcus sp. SS-4456. Next base: position 1,848 of record NZ_JAVIHI010000004.1, read on the forward strand.
TAGACCGACTGTTTTCAATAATTGTTTTTTCTTGCTTTTCTTTGTTGCAATTTCAAAAGTTTTCATATTCATACCCTCTCTCTTTTAACAATTTCCCTAGAAGTTTTCGACCTCGGTAAAGATTGATTTTCACTAAACTCTGACTATATCCTAAGATATGGGCAATCTCTTTGACACTCATATCCTGAAAATAATACAGGTCAATGACATGCTGATACTTGGCTGGCAGGTCTGCTACTGCCTGATAGAGTTCTTCATAACCTTCTTTGTCATAAACCAAAACCTTTTCGCTGGCAAAAAATTCCCTTTGTAGAATTTCATGATAGTGCTTGTCCCTCCTGTATTTGTCGATGTAGGCTCTAACTGCCGAACGATAAAGCCAGGCTCGTAATTTGTCAAAAGGAAGGACAAGTTCTGCTTCTAAGATTTTCACCAGTACATCCTGGGCTATATCCTGGCTGTCTGCAAATGTGGCGCCTGATTTTTGCAGGTAGTAGGAAATCTCCTCGGCAATGCCGATGACTTCTTTTTCATATTCATCCAATTTGATGCTCATCTCCTCCTTTCACTAATATAACGAATGGAATTCTATTTGGTTACACATTTTTTAAAAATATTATATCCTTTACCGTATTAAAAAAGCAACCTCCGAAGAAGTTGCTTAAATAAGATTAACCAGAATTTCGCAAACCTGTCGCCACACCGTTGATGGTGATGTGGATGAGGTTTTCTTGTTCCTTGCTGAGTTCTCCACGACGAAGGCGGTTAATCAGTTCAATCTGAATATAGTTGAGGACGTTGAAATACGGCATACGATAGTCCAGACTGGCTTTGAGGAAAGGAAGTTCTGCTAGTAAGGCATCATTTTGCTCAATAGATAAGATCACATCTTTAGTCAACTGCCATTCATCTAAGATAATATGGAAGATATTGCGCACCTCTTCACTCTCACACATTTTTGCATACTCAAAGGCAATGTTCATGTTGGATTTGGACAGAACCATGTCCACATTGGATAGAAGTGAACGGAAGAATGGCCAGCTTTCATACATTTTCTGTAATTTTGCTAAGTTGGCTGGATTTTTATCAATAAAGCGTTTGAAACTGGAACCTACACCGTACCAACCTGGAAGCATGACACGGTTTTGCGACCATGAAAATACCCAAGGAATGGCACGAAGTCCACTGATTTCCGTGATAGTCTTACGAGCAGCTGGTCTAGAACCAATATTGAGACTTGATACCTCACGAATTGGGCTTGCTGCAAAGAAATAATCGTAGAAATGAGGATTGTTAAAAACTAAATCACGATAAATAGAATAACTATCTGCTACGATTTCGTCCATGGTCTCACGATACCCATCAATCTCGTTTGCATCTGTAATCATTTGTGTCGTCATTCGGTCTAGCGTAGCCGAAACAAGCATTTCCAAGTTATAGTAGGCAGCATCTTTATTTCCGTATTTATTACCAATTACCTCACCTTGCTCAGTCAAACGAATTCTATCTTTGATGGAGCCAAAAGGCTGTGAGGTAATGGCATCATAAGATGGTCCACCACCACGACCGACTGTGCCGCCACGACCATGGAAGAAGGTGATATTAACACCGAATTCTTGACCAATTTGAGTCAATTCATTCTGAGCCTTATAGAGTGTCCAACCTGATGAAAGATAGCCGCCATCCTTGTTGGAATCAGAATACCCAAGCATGATTTCTTGGTAATATTTGTTGCCAGCAATCCAACGTTTAGCCAAGTCAAGTTGCAAGTATTGACGCATGGTTGCTGAAGCATTATCTAAGTCCTCGATGGTTTCAAAGAGTGGCACAATCTGCACACGCGCCTTGTCCATATCGACCAAACCAACTTCTTTCAAGAGCACGGCGAGTTCTAACAAGTCAGAAACACTTTCAGAATGTGAGATAATGTGTTGTTTGATGATTTCCTCACCCAGCTTATCCTTCAATTCACGAGCAGCAGCAAAGATTGCCAGTTCTTTTTGCAATTGTTCTGATTTTGGAACATGAGTAGCTGAGAGAATGCGTGGATCTGTTTCTAATTGTTTTAAAAGAACGTGACATTTCGCTTCTTCTGACAAGCTAGAGTAATTCTCAACAATACGAGCAGATGCCAAAAGCTCTGCAACACTTGCTTCATGAATAGACGAATCTTGACGCATATCGATGCTGGCTAGGTAGAAACCAAAGGCCTCAACTGCTTCCAGCAATTCTGTAAAATCACCCTTGATCAAGGCGTTTGCCTTATTGTCAATCAAGGACTGTTTAATCGCAAGCAAGTCTTCTTTAAATTCAGTGACATTGGCGTAGCGGACATCAGAAAGCTTATTATCCACCAAGTAAGCGCGCGTATTGGCCAATTTCATCTGAATATAATGAAAGGCACGACGGTAAGGTTCATTTTCTCGATAGACTGAACTATCCTCTGATTTTTCAGCCAATAGTTTGACAGCTGTTGAAACCTTCACGATGGAAGTTGAGAGAGAGAAATTACGGTAGAGTTTATGGAGTTGCTCATCGTAGTAGTTCATGATGACTTGGCACTGGGTTAAGGCTGACAATTTCAGTGTTTCTGCCGTTACAAATGGATTGCCATCTCGGTCACCACCGATCCACATTCCCATGGTAATAGGACGAGGATTGTTAAGCTCAATACCTTTTTCTGCAGCCAAGCGCTTGTACTCACCTTGTAACTTGGTCACAGCCTTGATAAAGGAAGAATTATAGTATTCCATAACATTGGTGATTTCGTTGGTTACCTTCAACTTCTTCTCGCGAATCATATCCGTTTGCATGATGATTTCAATGTAGCAACGAAGTTGGTCTTCCCACTTAGTTTTGTTCAGCAAGCCCATTTTCACATCACGGTAGCGACGAAGCAACTCATGAATATGCTTGGTCAAGTCCAACATAGATTGACGTTGCACCTGGGTTGGATGTGCTGTCAAAACGGGAACAACATTGAGTTTTTCCAAAATTTCTGCCGCATTTTCCTGCTTGGCCACCATGTCAATCGTCGTTGAGATTTTCCCTAGATAATCTTGGTCGATATTATTTTGGTGGTTGATTTCATAGGCCAAATCCACATCTTCTGAAATGTTAATCAGCAAAGGAAGGACAGCGAAGTAACGAGAAATGACTGCTAATTCTTCGTTATTTAATTGACCAATAATCGCAAGCAAGGACTGGTAATCATCCTCACGAGAAAGCTGGGATAATTCAATAATCTTCTTGAAGGTTTCCTGGGGCATCATCTGGGCCGCTACTTCTTCAAGGATAGTCGTTAAAATCGCAATTTCTTCTTGAATGGTTTCTTTGTTGTTATAGTTTTCTAGTTTTTGGATAGACATTTCTACTCTCTTTCCTTTATTTAGCCGATTGTCCGTTCAATCTCTTCTTCAATCAATTTACGCTTCTCGTTGGCATCGATATTGAGGACAAAGGCAATGCCAATCGAAATAATGAGTAGGCTAGACCCTCCTTGCGATAGGAAGGGGAAGGTCACTCCCGTCGCAGGGATAATACCTGCAATTCCACCAATGTTGACAAAGGTCTGAATGAGGAGCATTCCTGCCACACCCAAGGCCATCATGGAATTAAATGGACTGCGGGCACGAACACCTACAATGATAATGCGAATGATGAGGAAGAAAAGCAAGGCCAAAATCAAGCTAGCACCCACAAATCCCAACTCTTCAATCACAATGGAAAACACAAAGTCTGTCTGCGCTTCTGGTAGATATCCCTTTTTCTCAATGGAGTTACCCAAACCGCGACCCAACCAGCCACCATTACTCATGGCATAGAAGGAATGGGTCAACTGCAACCCTGCCCCCGTGGCATTGCCAAAAGGGTCAAAAAAGGCTGCGAAACGACGGGCGATATAGCCAAACAGAGGAATTTTCTCAACTGTTTCAACACCAAGAACAAAGATTGTTCCTAGAACAAAGCCTGACACTGCAACGATACTCAAAACCGCTGTCAAAAACCACCGATAAGCAATACCACTGACACTAATCATAATCACCATAATCAAGACGACAATGGTTGCATTTCCCAGATCAGGTAAGGTTGCCACCATAGCTAACAAGAGAAGGCTGACCACACGCCAATCAGTGAATTCTCTAGGAATCCAGCTTCCCTGTATTAAAGCCTGGTAGTCATAGGTCCGAATATCAGCCTGCTGTTTGGCAAATTCGTGAGCCAAATACCAGATGATAATCAACTTGAGGTATTCGGCAGGCTGCAAATTACCAGCTCCAGGCAAGGGAATCCAACCGTGGGCCCCATTGATAGGCGGGAACAAACGAGAAATGGCTAAGAGAAGCACCTCGAATAAAATAACTGAGTAAATGACTGCCTTCCTTCTCAAAAAGCTTAATTTCATACGGTAAATCGTGTAAATTGCAAAGAGGCTGACACCCCAGAAAAGCGACTGGTTAATGACTGTTCTAAAAGGGTTCCCTCCATTGATAATTTGCGTGGCACTGGTTGTTGAATAGACGATTATCAATCCTATCACAGATAAAATTAGATAGGGAATGAGAATGGAATAGTTCAATAACTGCCGTTTGTCAATCTTCATTTCTAATCCAACCTTCTTTCGAGTACTGGGTTCTATTATAGCATACTTTACTATAAATTACCCAGTAGGGTCTATAAAGTAAAGACATCTTTCGGAAATCTACCTTAGCACAAAAAAGAGGGGACCTCCCCTCCTTCCATTATTCAAATGTTTCAAGATAAAATTCAATCTTATCGCCAGCAGCTAGTTTCAGCTCTTCTGCCCCCTTGTCTGCCATCTGATCATTGATTTTATACATCCAGTAGGTATTGGTACTTGGATTTTGACTAACACCATCAATAGCTGTTACCATGCCATTATCTTTTTCTACTTGATGGTAGTCCTCTAAAACATCCATGACACTATCGCCCTGCTCTGCCTCTACTTCCTGACTAGTAGTTTTACCGTCTTTGGTAATTTGCAAAGTGACTGTCATCTTGGTTTCAGCTTGTTCGACAGGATTTGCTTGACAAGCAGCTAGAACTATTGTCATAAGAAGTGTAACAATAAAAAGTATTCGTTTCATTTATAAAATCTCCTAAAAATGTAGTCAATAATGGGATAGAACAAGAAAGTTGAAATCGCATGAAGGCTATCAAAGAATAAACCATTGAACCAGAAGATAAGAGGTGACAGACCAAATTGCCAAGCAGACAAGATACTAATAAGCATGCCATAAACATAGACCAATAGAGCAGCAAGCAATGACTGTAGCCAAATAGACAATCGCTCCGTGTTCACCAAAGGCCTCACCAAGCACCACCATAGCAGCTGGACTAGACCGAAGCTAAGCACTTGCCACAGGACTACCGGTCCAAAACCAAAGAGAAGACCACTTCCAACCATGGTTAAGGTCATAACCAGCCAAGCATCCATCAATCCCATAAAAGAAAGACTGACAAGGAATATTGCTGTCAAAGGTTTAATATTTGGAAAAGCACCAAAAACAATCCGTAACACGATGGTTAAGGAAGTTAATAGTACTATTCTACTCAAGCGTTTCACTGTATCATGATATTTACCCATATAACTTTAGAATACCCTATTATAGCTCATTTGTCAATAGTATCTACCTCACATCCTCTTTTCAATATTATTTTTTTGATTTTTTTTGCTATTTGAGATAAAATAATAGGGATGAGAAAGAAAATAAATCCAATGGTTGTTATTGGTTTTTTCCTATCTTTTTTTATTCTAATTTCCATAACTGGTGTTCTGGGAAATACTGCCAATAAGAAAGAAACCGTAACAGCCCAATCAAGTACAACTGCTAGCTCCAGCTCGAAAAAATCAGGAACAAAGCCTAGCTATCATATCACCAATGCCCTTGAAATGAAACCAATCATTGACGTTTCAGCCTGGCAAAGACCATCCGAGATTGATTACGACACACTAAGCCAAAATATTTCTGGTGCTATCGTCCGTATTCAGAGTGGCTCACATACCAAGAGTGAAAATACAGCCACTGACAAGAATGGACTAGATAAGTCTTTTGCAACCCATATCAAAGAGTTTCAAGCTCGCAATATCCCAGTTGCAGTCTATGCCTATGTAACAGGTAACAGCATTGAAAATATGAAGGAAGAGGCCCGTAGTTTCTATAAGGCTGCCAACCAATACAATCCTACATTTTACTGGTTAGATGTAGAAGAATACACCATGAATGATATGAATGCTGGGGTAGAAGCCTTCCGCAAGGAGTTGGAAACCCTAGGTGCTAAGAATATCGGTATCTATATCGGGACCTATTTCATGGAGGACCACAGTATTAATGTGGACAAGTTTGATGCCATCTGGATACCAACTTATGGGGACGACTCGGGCTACTACAATGCTGCTCCAAATACTGATCTCGACTACGACTTACATCAATATACATCTCGAGGTTATGTCAATGGCTTTGCCCATCATCTAGACCTCAATCTTATCACAACCCTAAAAGATCCTAATGAAGTTTATCAAAAACTATTTACAACCCCATAATAAAATGATAGACTGTTAGTAATTTCATATACACAAAGGAGTGCTTCGGCTGAGATCGCTTTTGCGAAATCCTCGAACCTGATCTAGTTAGAACTAGCGTAGGGATTGTGTGCTTTATAGACGGTTACTCTGTCCACTATAAACACTCCTTTGTCCACTAAACAAAGGAGTATTTTTATGTTTCCATCCAAAATGCGTGTGTTAGCTGAAGTAGCTATTTTCTCTGCCATTGCTCTGGTCTTTGACAAGTTCCCACTCTTTACCATGCCCCAAGGTGGTTCAGTTTCTCTGGTCATGTTACCCATCCTACTCCTTTCTCTTCGCCACGGTTGGCAAATTGGTTTACTAACTGGTGGAATTGTGGGAACCATCCAACTCTTCTATGGCGGTTACTTTTTGAATATCTTCCAAGTTTTTCTGGACTATGCACTCTCCTATGCTGGAATTGGTTTAGCAGGATTAGTGGCACCACTCCTAACCAAACAAAAAGACCTCAGACAAGCTGCCCTCATCATTAGTCTTTCTGGTTTACTTGGTGGTAGCATTCGCTTACTTGCCACTTTCCTATCTGGAATAATCTTCTATGCAGACTATGCCCCTGCTGGTACACCTGTCTGGTTCTATTCCTTTACCTATAATATCAGCTATATTCTTCCCTCAACTGTCATCGCTTGTATCTTACTCATTCTACTCTATAAAGCAAGACCAAATTTTTACAAGAAATAAGCCCTCCTTTTAAGGGCCTTTTTCATTTTTGTGTTATAATGAAGCGTTAAAAAAATTTTTGGAGGTCTTATGTCATCTTGGATTTCTCGTATCATCAAAGGGATGATTATTGCTCTAGGTTTCATTCTGCCAGGTGTCTCTGGCGGGGTTTTGGCTGCTATTTTGGGAATTTACGAACGACTGATTGGATTTTTGGCAAATGTTCGCAAGGATTTTAAGGAAAACTTTCTTTATTTTGTTCCTGTAGGAATTGGTGGAATTTTGGGAATCGCACTTTTCTCTTTCCCTGTAGAATTTTTATTGCAACATTTCCAAGTCCCAGTTTTGTGGGCATTTGCGGGAGCAATCGTTGGTACCATTCCTAGCTTAGTCAAGGAATCGACACTAAAAAGCCAACGCGATACCATCGACTGGGCTTGGTTGATCGGAACCTTTGTCATCTCAGGACTTTTACTTTATAATCTTAATAGTCTAGTTGGAACATTACCAACAAACTTCGCGAGTTTTGTATTGGCAGGAGCTCTGATTGCATTGGGTATACTCGTCCCTGGACTCAGCCCTTCAAACTTGCTCTTGATTTTAGGTATCTACTCGCCCATGCTTAATGGTTTCAAATCACTTGATTTGTTGGGAACCTTCTTACCAATTGCTATTGGTGGAGCCTTAGCAATGGTCGCATTCTCAAAAGCCATGGATCATGCTTTGAAGGTTTACCATTCGCGCGTTTATCACTTCATCATCGGAATTGTTTTATCATCTACCCTCTTGATTTTAATTCCACAAGTGGGGAATGACGAAGCAATTTCCTATGCTGGCGCTGGCTTTGGTACCTGGATTTCCGCAGTAATTCTCTTTATTTTGGGAATTTGGTTAGGGCTTTGGATGAGTAAACTTGAGGAAAAATATAAATAATGGCAAAAAAGGTTAAAATCAAAAAAACCTTGGTGGACCAAATATTAGACAAGGCTAAGATCGATCATGATAGCCTTGTTTTAAATGCCCTTGACGGCCAGTTGCCACCAGGAATTGAAGAACACGAAATTTACAAAACGCTAGCATTAACAGGTGATAAGACAGGACCTGTCATTGGTATTGTGCCTATTACTGAGCACCTGTCTGAGAAAAAATTAGCTAAAATTTCTGGCAATAAAAAAGTCAGCATGATTCCACAAAAGGACTTGGAAAAGACAACTGGCTATGTTCACGGTGCCAACAATCCAGTCGGAATACGGCAAAAACACAACTTCCCTATCTACATTGACCAGTCTGCACTCGAAAAAGGCCAGATGATTGTGTCTGCTGGAGAAATTGGGCGTTCTATCCGCATTGACAGTCAGGTATTAGCTGATTTTGTAAAAGCTGACTTTGCCGATTTGATTGAGGGGAGGGACTAGACTTGAAAATCTATTTTGTCCGTCATGGAAAAACCGAGTGGAATTTAGAGGGACGCTTTCAGGGCTATTCTGGTGATTCAGCACTTTTGCCTGAATCTTATCAGGATTTAGAAAAACTAGGCAAACACCTTGCTGAAATCCCGTTCGACGCTATCTACTCAAGCGATCTTCAACGTGCTCAAGTAACTGCCCAAGAAATTGCTAAAGTCAATCACCATTGCCAAACTGTCCAGACCACCCCTCAGCTACGGGAATGGAATTTTGGAAAATTGGAAGGAAGCAAGATGGCAATTTTTCGTTCCATCTATCCCAAACAAGCACGCGCTCTCAAACATAATCTAGCCCTTTTTGACAATGACCTATTTGAAGCAGAAAGTGTCCATCAAGTTACTCAACGGATGGTGGATTTTGTCCAATCACTAAAAGGACAGGACATGGATAGGGTCCTAATTGTCAGCCACGGAGCTATCCTAACCGCTTCCATCCACCGGCTGCTCGGATTTACACCTGCCCAGCTCCGTCACCGCGGTGGCTTGGATAATGCTTCCATAAGCATTTTGGAAACAACTGACTTTGAACACTTTACTGAACTAGCTTGGAATGACACCAGCTATAAATCTCACTAAGAAAGCAGTTACCTGCTTTCTTTTTTGCTGATTTTTTCCCTATTCTATGATAAAATAGAAGGAACAGACTTTGGAGGAATGAAAATTTTATGTCAACTGAACATTTTGAAGAATTAAATGACCAACAGATTGTCCGTCGTGAAAAAATGATGGCTCTTGCTGAACAGGGCATTGACCCATTTGGGAAACGCTTTGAGAGTTCTGCTAACTCAGCTGAATTGAAGACCCAGTACGAAGACAAATCGAAAGAAGACTTAGAAGAATTGGGACAAACGGCGATCATCGCTGGCCGCATCATGACCAAGCGTGGTAAAGGTAAGGCTGGATTCGCCCACATTCAAGACCGCGAAGGCCAAATTCAGATTTACGTTCGTAAGGATGATGTTGGCGATGAAAACTATGAAATCTTCAAAAAAGCAGACCTAGGTGACTTTATCGGTGTCGAGGGTGATGTTTTCAAGACCAACGTTGGTGAGCTGTCTATCCATGCTCGCAAGTTAACTCACCTGTCTAAAGCGCTCCGCCCATTGCCAGAAAAATTCCACGGTTTGACAGACATCGAAACCCGCTACCGCAAGCGTTATTTGGACTTGATTACCAACCGTGAAAGCTTTGACCGCTTTGTAACTCGCTCAAAAATCATCTCAGAAATCCGCCGTTACCTTGACGGACTTGGTTTTTTGGAAGTGGAAACACCAGTCCTTCACAACGAAGCTGGTGGTGCGGCAGCCCGTCCATTCATCACCCACCACAATGCCCAAAACATTGACATGGTGCTTCGTATCGCGACAGAACTCCACCTCAAACGCCTCATTGTCGGCGGTATGGAACGCGTTTATGAAATCGGCCGTATCTTCCGTAACGAAGGCATGGATGCGACCCACAACCCTGAGTTCACATCAATCGAGGTCTACCAAGCTTATGCGGATTACTTGGACATCATGGACTTGACAGAAGGCATTATCCAACACACTGCCAAGGCGGTTGTCGGCGACGGCCCTGTGACTTACCAGGATACTGTCATCAATATCCACGAGCCATTCAAGCGTATCCACATGGTCGATGCCATTAAGGAACAAACTGGTGTGGACTTCTGGCAAGATATGAGCTTCGAGGAAGCAAAAGCCCTAGCAGCTGAGCACAAGGTCCCTGTGGAAAAACACCATACAGAAGTTGGCCAAATCATCAACAGCTTCTTTGAAGAGTACGTTGAAGCAACTCTTATCCAACCAACCTTCGTCTATGGTCACCCAGTAGCCGTGTCACCACTGGCTAAGAAAAACGATGAAGACCCACGCTTCACAGACCGCTTTGAGCTCTTCATCATGACCAAGGAATACGGAAATGCCTTTACCGAATTGAACGACCCAATTGATCAATTGGAACGCTTTGAAGCCCAAGCCAAAGCCAAGGAGTTGGGTGATGATGAAGCAACAGGCGTGGACTACGACTACATCGAAGCCCTCGAATACGGTATGCCACCAACAGGTGGACTTGGAATCGGTATCGACCGCCTCTGCATGCTTCTGACAGATACTACTACTATTCGGGATGTGTTGCTATTTCCGACCATGAAGTAAATGTAATTCTTGTAACAACTGATTATCTGTTAAGTAAATATGCTCCTAGAAATTTCTGGGAGCATTTTTGAATGCAAAAAATCCCGACCAAATGGTCAGGATTTTCAGGAGATTATGAAAATATTTAGGATTGACTATAGTATAACTCATCCAATCAACTATCTCATCAGCCTTGGGACTGTTTCTCCTCTTTTTTTGCAAAACAATCTCGGACAATTGGCGCGACTTCTGTTCCGTAGAGTTCGATAGCACGGAGGACATCCTCGTGTGGCATGGAGCCGATTGGGAGATGGAGGAAGAATCGGTCCAAGTCAAGCGTTTCAATGGTCTTAATAATTTTTTCAGCTACACGTTTTGGATCTCCAACGATGGTCGCTCCCTCTTCTGTTAGAGAGTAGAGATACTGCGCCTTGGTCATCTCGCTCCAATGTGGGCGGTCTTTGGCAATGTTATCTGTAATCACCTTGGTCGGATGGTAATATTCTTCCACAGCCTTGTCATGATCGTCTGCAATCCAACCCCAAGAATGGGCTGCAACTTTCGTTTTCTTTGGATCATGACCTGAGTTGCGAGCAACCTTGCGATAGGCATCGACTAAAGGTTTAAAGCGATGGGCACCAGCACCAATAACAGCATAAACGATTGGCAAACCCTTCTTAGCAATCTTAATGGTGGACTCTACATTGCCCCCAGTTGCAACCCAGATGGGAAAATCTTCCTGAACAGGACGTGGATAGACTGGCTTATTATCGACAGACTGGGTAAAATGCCCATCCCACTTGAGGTTGGTTTCCTTGTCGATTTCCAGAAGCATATCCAACTTTTCATCGAAGAGTTCTTCATAGTCATGGAGGTCATAGCCAAACAAGGGGAAAGACTCGGTAAAGGAACCCCGACCAGCCATGATTTCCGCTCTGCCATTTGACAAAGCATCAATGGTGGTATACTGCTGATAGAGCCTTACTGGGTCCATGGAGGAAAGGATTGAAACTGCTGATGTTAGTTTGATATGCTTGGTATTGACGGCACCAGCTGCCAGCACAATCTCAGGTGCAGAAACCGCAAAATCTTCGCGGTGATGCTCCCCAATCCCATAAACATCAAGTCCCACCGCATCAGCTAGTTCGATTTCTTTGACTAGCTGGCGAATCCGCTCGTCGTGGCTGTAAGTTTCGCCTGTCTTTTCAAGAGGGGTTGTTTCTCCAAATGTTGAAATACCTAATTCTACCATGATGTGTTCTCCTTTGAAATCACTATTTCTTAATTGATGCGTTTATTTTATCTCTAATTAGTGATAAAGTCAATCAATTTGCTCACAAAATAAAACGACTAGGAAAACCTAATCGTTTTACATCTTATTCGTAACGTAAGGCCTCAATCGGATCCAACTTAGAAGCCTTGTTGGCTGGTAGGACACCAAAGACAATACCGACCACTGCTGAAAATGCCAGACTTCCCAGAACAACTGGAATTGAAATTTCAGCCGTCATTTCTCCCATTACCTTTGTGGCGTTGAGAGTAAACACAATGGCTTGAGCGATAGCTAAGCCGATTGCTCCACCTAAAGTAGTCAATACCATGGCTTCAATCAAGAACTGCATAAGGATATTTCCACGGGTTGCACCCAAGGCTTTTCGAAGACCGATCTCGCGAGTTCGCTCAGTTACCGATACCAACATGATGTTCATAACACCGATACCACCTACAAGAAGTGAAATCCCTGCAACAGCACCGATAAACGTAGTGACACCTGACATTTGGTTCTTAAAATCATCTAACATAGCTGACATATCATAGATATCATAGCGGGCTTCTTTTAGACCTGTTATGTTGGTCAAGTATGCTGCGGCAGCCTGACCAACCTCGGCAGCTCTACTCACATCTTCTACATGGACATAAAGGCCACTATTTTCCTTGGTACCCATTTCAGCAGCCAGCTGCGTATTGGTCATAATGGCATTTCCACCTGAGTTGAAACCATAGAGGGAAGTACCTGCTTTGGGATCTTTGTAAACACCAACTACAAGATAAGAATTAGCATTGACACTGACGATTTGGTTGAGGGCTGCATCGATTGAACCGAAGAGTTTCTCTGCCAGGGCTACATCCAACATAATGATGCGCGAAAAACGGCTATAGTCATTGACTGTAAAGCGACGACCAGCCAAGATTTCTAATGCCTTTATGTCAAAATAGGATTGACTAACACCAGTAATAAAGACATTATCAGCTTGCGCATTGCCCGCTGCTACAGTAGAGGTACTTGAAGCACTAATGTAGTAGCCACTGAGCCCATCGATTTCCAAAAGCCCCTTTAACATTGTGTCCGTTACATCTGGCTCCTGTTCTTCAGAAGCCTCGCCAGGAACTGTGTACGTAAATGCACCCTGGGTTCGTTCTTCAGTTCCAACAAAAGGCGTAAAATAGACCTGAACATTATTCTGATCACCAGCCAAGGACTTTTCAATACTACGGGACATCCCCGTTCCCATAGCAACGATAATCACAACAGCTGCCACACCGATGATAATACCTAACATAGTCAAAAGAGAACGCATCTTATGGGCTAGGATAGATTTTAGGGCAAATTTCCAGTTTTCCATCTAGACTTCCTCCCTTCTACTATCTTCTGTAATGATACCGTCACGCAAAACGATTTTACGTTTGGCATAGGCAGCAATTTCAGGTTCATGGGTGACCATGATAATGGTCTTTCCTTCATTATTCAACTCTGTCAGAAGTTGCATAATCTGCTCGCCTGTCTTGGTATCCAAGGCACCTGTTGGCTCATCTGCCAAGATAATAGCTGGTGTATTGACCAAGGCACGCGCAATAGCCACCCGTTGTTTCTGACCACCTGACAATTCTGACGGTAGGTGAGTCATCCGTTCTGCCAATTCGACTTTTTCTAAGTATCGCTTGGCTAATTTTTTCCGTTGATTGGCTGGAACCCCTGCATAAATCAAAGGTAACTCGACATTTTGAAGAGCATTGAGTTTAGAGAGTAAGAAGAATTGTTGAAAGACGAAACCAATCTGGTCATTACGAACGGAAGCTAATTTCTTCTCAGACAGTTGACTGACTTCTTCACCTTCCAACCAATAATTGCCTGTTGTAGACCGGTCCAATAGCCCGATAATATTCATCAAGGTTGATTTCCCTGAGCCAGATGGTCCCATAATAGCCAAAAATTCTCCCTCTTCCACCTCTAAATCGATATCTTTGAGGACACGAAGTTCTTGGTCACCGTTTTTATAGGATTTGTTGATATTGGTTAATCTAATTAGCTGGTTCTTCATAGGCTTCAACCTCTTTTCCTTCTTCAAGGTCTGGAGTTGGAATGGTGAGGACCTGATCTCCTACTGCAATACCAGCTGTCACCTCTTGGTTGAGAGCATCAGCATTTCCCAACGTTACTTCCACTTTTTTAGCTTTTCCTTCAACAATGGTCCATACAAAGTTTTTATCGCCTTCTGGCACAACTGCTGTTACTGGAATTAAAATATGGTTGGTAGTATTGACCACTTCAATATTCACAGTAAAACCTTGTTTCAATTCGCCCAATTCACTAGTTAAGGCTGCTTTGAAAGGATACTTGGCACCTGAACCACCACCTGCACCTGCTACCGCACTTGTAGCTTGTTCTGTCGATGGATAGTTGGAAATATAGGTGATTTTACCTGTCCATGACTTATCTGGATATACTTTGCTGGTTAATTTCACTTCTTGATCAACTGCAATGTTAGCCAAATCATACTCCGTTAAATTACCTGTCACCTGTAAGCTACCTTGGTTAACGATATGAACAACGGTCTGGCTAGTTGTCGAGCTTTTGGCAACCGATTTATTGACCTCAACTACTGTACCTGCGACAGTACTGTAAATAGTTGCTTCTGTCAATGCTGTATAGGCCTTATCCACAGCAGCTTGAGCATCCGCATAAGAATCATTTAAGTCAGCTAATTGGGAATCAACTGAACGTTGAGCTGCTGCTGTTGCAGCCTCATCAGTAGCAGTATCCCCAGTATCTTGAACAGTTTGACCATTAGTCTGCAATTCATAAATTTGACGTCCAATCTTATCACGTCCCCGCACAGCTGTATCAAGTGCTGCTTGTAACTCTGTAGCATCATAGCGAATCAAGGGGGTTCCCACCTCAACTTGAGTTCCTTGCTCAACTAATACCTCGCTCAAATCTCCTTTTGAAGGATCGTAGTAAACGTATTGTTCATCAGCAGCAGAAATTGTTCCTGTCAATAAGGTTGATGAAGCAATCGAACCCTCTTTAGCAACTGTATAGGTCAAGCTCGTTGCAACTTGCTCTGTAGAAGTTGGTGAAGATCCACCCAATACCCCACCAAATGCTAAGGCCCCGCCAATCAAGGCAACAGCCGCAACACCAAGACCACTAAACAAAGCAATTTTAGCTTTCTTTGTCTTTAACATACTTTTCTCCTTTATTTTAAAACATACTTATTTTGTGTTGTCTATATAATACACAAATACAAAAATATTTGCAAGTGTTTTCCTAATTATTTTATAAAAAGTTCGTCAATTTTCCTACTTACAGTTTTGTAAGAAACTAGCATTGAATGACTAAATTACTAACCTATATCTGAAAGTTCAAGCTATGACTAGAGGTTCTCAGGGAGCCGTAGCGGATTTTTGATTGAAAAATAAAAAAAGGGTAGAATGGAGATAGTAAATCAATGAAGAGGAGAAAACAAATGAAAGAATTTGATATCATTGCCATTGGTGGAGGTAGCGGAGGTATTGCTACCATGAACCGTGCGGCTATGTATGGGGCAAAAGCTGCTGTTATCGAGGGGAGCAATCTAGGCGGTACCTGTGTCAATCTTGGCTGTGTTCCTAAAAAAATCATGTGGTATGGTTCTCAAGTTTCAGAAGCCATTCATCACTATGGTCCAGAGTATGGATTTACCAGCCAGGAAGTGACTTTTGATTTTGCTACCTTGCGGAAAAACCGTGAAGCCTACATTGAACGGTCCCGTACATCCTATGGGAATACCTTTAAAAATAACGGAGTTGAAGTCATCAAGGGATTTGCCCGCTTTGTTGATTCCCAAACGGTGGAAGTCAATGGCCAACTCATTCGTGCCAAGCACATTGTCATTGCAACTGGAGCCCAGCCTGCTGTTCCAAATATTCCAGGAAGTGAGCTTGGCATCGTATCGGATGATGTCTTTGCTTGGGAAAAATTGCCTACATCTGTAGCAGTCATCGGGGCTGGCTATATCGCTGTCGAAATGGCTGGACTCCTCCATGGACTTGGTGTCCAAACTGATCTCTTTGTCCGTGGCAATCGCCCCCTTCGTAATTTTGATGGCTACATCATCCAAGCATTGATGGAAGAAATGGAGCGTACTAACCTCCCACTCCATACTGGGAAAACACCTGTCAGCCTAGAAAAAACTGAGGATGGCTTCATTCAAATCAACTTTGAGGACGGAAGCAGCCATACTGCTCAACAGGTTCTCTGGGCAATTGGTCGTAAACCAAATGTGGGGCAGCTCAATCTTGAAGCAGCTGGTGTGCAACTAACACCGTCTGGGCATATCGCTGTGGATGAATACCAAGAAACCGGCGTCCCTGGCATCTATGCCCTTGGTGATGTGACAGGTGAAAAAGAGTTGACACCCGTAGCCATCAAGGCTGGTCGCTTATTGGCAGAACGCCTCTTCAACAATAAACCGACTGCTAAAATGGATTATACGAATATCCCGACTGTTGTTTTTTCTCATCCTGCTATCGGAACAGTTGGCTTAACCGAGGAAGAAGCCATCGCCCAATACGGTCAAGAAGAGGTAAAAGTCTATACTTCAGCCTTTACTTCCATGTACACAGCTCTAGCAAACAATCGCCAAATGGCTAAGTTTAAGTTAGTCACAGTTGGCGAAAATGAAAAGGTCGTCGGTTTACACGGCATTGGCTATGGTGTCGATGAAATGATTCAAGGTTTCTCAGTTGCCATTAAGATGGGAGCAACCAAGGAAGAATTTGATGCCGTTGTGGCCATCCACCCAACAGGGGCGGAAGAATTTGTCACCATGCGTTAAAAGAAATAAAAAGGCCAGACAAGTGTAGGTAAGCACGCTGTCTGGCTTTTTCTTATGGTAAAATAGCTATGGCACGCACTGGCGAACCCGAAGCCTTTTCCCAATGTGGAAAGGCAATGGAAATCAGGGCTCCTGTTGCTGGCACCTGATCCAAATTATTCAACACTTCCAACTGATAAATGTCTTTGGACAAGAGATAGTATTCTTCTGGCAAGCTGCCACCATGCTTGGCAGCCGATACTCCTGAATCCGTATCCAGAGTTTCATGTCCAACCGCTTTTACCTTACGCTCTTCAATCAAGTATTGCAAGGCCTCGTGGCTCCAACCTGGTGTATGTTGTACCCCTTGGTCATCCAAGTTTCGCACAGCATCCTGACTTGGCCAACGTTTTGACCAATCCGAGCGAAAAGCAACAAAAGATTCAGGTGCAATTGGACCATGCTCAACCTCAAAATCCAGAATATCTTGCTTGCTAATCTCGTAGTCATTATTGGCTACAACTGCCTCCGACTTATCAATCACATAGAGAGGTAAGAGCAAGTCTTTCAAGTCAATTTCATCTAGATAGCGAGCCCCTTCTACAAAGTGGATAGGCGGATCGATATGGGTACCGTATTGGCCGACAACCGTAAATTGTTCAACAAAAAATCCGTCCTTGTGAGTAAACAAGGCCTTTTTCTCCAAGGCTGGGAGAGCTGGAAAATGCGGGCTATTCTCATTGATTTGATGGGTCAAGTCCACCCAGGTTTTAGATTTAAGGGTCTGGTAAATTTCAAGTAGTTCTGACATGGCAATTCTCGCTTTCTTTTTTTTATTATTCTAACATGAAAGAAGTAAGTCTACTAATATATATTTTCTATCTACTCCCATAAATAAAAACTATAACCCTGTTACATCCGATGGCAGAAGCATTGACTTTCACGACTAGAATGTCTATAATTTTGTTAACCTAGAAAAATAAAAAGGATAACAAAATGACAAACCATTCTACGAAATCTCTTGTTTACATCGCTATCGGAACAGCTATCATTGCTGCCCTGTCACAAGTCAGCCTTTCTATTGGCCCTGTTCCCTTTACTCTACAAACCTTGGCTATCGGCTTAGTAGCTTGTTTATACAAGCCGAAAGAAGCCATTGCAAGTTTAGCCCTTTATCTAACTCTAGGCGCTATCGGCCTTCCCGTCTTTGCTGGATTCTCAGGTGGATTTGCTGCTCTCGTGGGACCAACTGCAGGCTTTTTATGGGGCTTCCTAGTCTATGCTGCTATTACTTCTGTCCTCACCAAGTCAACTTCCTCACCTGTGACTGTTTTCTCAGCCTGCCTTCTCGGAACAGCAAGTTGCTTCCTCTTAGGCTGTTTGGTCTTTAAGTTTGTTTCAGGAGCGAGCTGGTCAGATACATTGGCATGGACGGTTCTACCCTTTATCCTTCCAGACTTGGTCAAAATTAGCTTAGTCACCCTTTGCCACCGCCTATTGCAACCTATCACCAAAAAAGAAGCCTTTTTCGCTTAGGCTTCTTTTATTTATTAGCAAAGGCATCCAAGAGAACTTGGAATTCTTCATTGCTGAGCGTGATCCCCTTGCCCATCTTAGTGTGGTCAGGGCTCCAGGTACGGATATCATACTTGGCTGGTGCGCCATTAAATGATACACGATTGAGTTCCTTGGTCCAGCCCTTATCATTTTCAGATAGGACCAAGAGTTTTTCTTCGATTTCAAATGTAAATTCTGCCATTTGTTACCTCCTTCACTTATTTGTTCGAAAAAACTTGTCATTTTTGCGAAAATTGGATACTATAATTATAACAAGTTTGAAAGGATAATGCCATGAAGAGATTTTTTGAAGTTATTTTAGAGCAGGTCAATATCTTTTTGGGCAATAGCAAAGCTCCTAAGACCATTGAGCCTGACAGCAAGGAAGATATTAAAAATAATCTGGAGTTAGCCCTTTACAAGAAAGCTGCTATTCATGTTATCTACAACGACCGCAGTTTTACAGGCGATATTGTCAAATACGATAAGGAACGCCAACGGATCATCATGAAAAATTTCAAACGTCGGGTAACCAGTATTATCAATATCCAAGATATTAAGAAAATCACCCTAGTTCCAGAAAGTGTAAAAAACTCCCAAAAACAAACAAAAGGCTGAACTTCAGCCTTTTATTTTATGCTCTAATAGTCAATGATTGACCATCTTCTTGGTAGAGATTGATAAGACCTGACTTGCAGGCACGAATCATATCACCAGGATAGATTTCACGGTCTAGTTTGATGGTCAGGAGTTCCATCGGCTTGTTTGCACGTTCAATCTTTTCTCCATTTGAATCGCGAAGTTCCTGAATAGTGGTTTCAAAGTGGCGGAAGCCTGGTCCGTAAAACTCTACTTGGTCACCTTCGTTGATAACATTGCGTTGGCGGATAGTGGCAGTCATAGTATCCTTGTCAAAGGCCACTACTTCGGCGATGAATTTGTATTCTGGAATTTTACGGCGGGCACCGAAAAGCTGTTCGTTTTCGCTCGGTGGGCTGTAGTAGAAACCTGTCGCCAATTCCCGTTGAGCAACCTTCCACATTTCGTCAATCAGGTCTTGTTTGATCGCTTCAAACTTTTCTGGACTTTCTAGATAGGCATCGACCGCCGCCTTATAGCAGTTGGTCACGGTTGATACGTAGTGGACAGATTTCATTCGGCCTTCGATTTTCAGGCTATCGACCCCGTTTTCAATCATATCTGGGATATGGTCAATCATACACATATCCACCGCAGACATGGAGAACTCCTCTGGGATTTCCCCTTTAATGGAACGACGTTCTTCGCCGAAAGGTAGGTCGTAGAGGTTGTACTTCCAACGGCAAGACTGGGAGCAACCGCCGCGGTTGGCATCGCGCTTGCTCATGTGGTTGGAGAGGACGCAGCGGCCTGAGTAGGAGATACACATGGCACCGTGGACAAAGGCTTCGATTTCAACATCTGTTCGTTTGCGGATTTCAGCCACCTCTTCCATGGTCACTTCACGGGCCAAGACGACACGGGTCAGGCCCAATTCCTTCCAGAACTCAAAGGTTTCATAGTTGGTCGATGAAACCTGGGTAGACAGGTGAATTTCAAGTCCCGGCGCCTCTGTCGCACAGATGACGATGAGGGCTGGGTCAGACACGATAACGGCATCCAAGCCCATATCCCTCAATTCACGGAACCAGGCTCCTGCCCCTTCTTCATTTCCTTCATGGGTGACCATGTTGGCCGCTACATAGACCTTGGCACCACGGGCATGGGCATATTCAATCCCTTCCCGCATCTCGTCCATGGTAAAGTTCCCAGCCCGGCTACGCAGACCGTAGGCCTGACCGCCGACAAAGACAGCATCAGCACCATAGTCAATGGCAACCTTTAATTTTTCCAAAGTCCCGGCAGGTGACAATACCTCGGGACGCTTTAATGTTTTTGACATAATATACTTCTTTCTATTTGCAGGATAGAATACTGTAAACGATGTTGTTTCACTCGGAAACCTAGTGCAGAGTTTAGAAAATCGCCCAAAGGCGTTTTCGTGCTCTGACCTTACATAGTAAGTGACAGAGCTAACTCTGCCAGGATAGAATGTAGATTAACTATAATTAAGACATGTTCCGAGTGAAAACGACAATTTTTCATTCGGCAACCTAGGACAGGGCTAACTCTGTCAGGTTAAAATAAATTCTGCTATAAATATTGTTATTTAACCTTATTACGGTCAAATTCGTAGAAGCCTGTATCCAAGCCACGTTCAGCTGGATGGAGCTTGCGAACCTGTTCATCCAAAAGGAAGGCCTGATCATAAGTGAAGTCGCCTTTTTCAATCAAATCTCTTGCTTGAACAAAAAGCTTAGCAATTGCTACAAAGTTTTGACCTGGGCAATAGATACCATCTAACTTCCAGTTACGATAGCCATGCTCATCTAATTCTGACAGCTTGGTCATCATATCAATGTCATTGTTGATAAAGATATGGGTACCATGCTTGTCTTCAAAGATAGAATAGTGGCTATCTGGGTCGCTCGGCTCAGCTAAGAAAAGTCCGCGTCCACGTGACAAGTCTGTTTCATCCGCCTTGGTAAAATTGTAGTAATTCCGTAACAGGGTTCTCTTGGAATGGTGAATAACCGAAGCACCGTAAACCAGGATTTCCGCTGGAATTTCCAAATTTTTGGCAATGTCAAATAGTTCTTCCGACGGAATTTCCCGTGCCAATACGGCTTCGACAGCCCCATGGTCTTTCCAGAAGTTAATTTGGCGACTTGAAGTCACAAAGACAGAGGTATCGTAAATCAGCTTAAAATTGTAACCATCTCGCTTGTTGACATAAAAAATACCTGTATCGCCTACAACCAGATAATCTACCTTGATTTCCTTCATCAAGTCCATAAATGGCTTGATATTGTCCATCATGTCTTGGTGCATAAGGGCGTTTGCGGCAACCGTCAATTCCTTACCTGCATCATGGACCAGCACTGCTATTTCCCGAAGCTCATCATAAGTAAAGTTTGTCGGAATGCGGAGGGCATGGTCGGCTTCTCCAACATAGATGCGATCAACCCCTGCCGCAAGCAGTTCCTTGACCTGTTCAATACTTTCAGCTGTTGCTGTAATGATAATTTTTCCCATAAAGTTAATTATATCACAAAGTTTTTAGCGAAATATAGAATACCATAAAATTTAATGTTCAGACTTTTCTCATTTTCTCTTGTAACCATATTGTAATATTGCTGACATAAAATTTCATAAATGTTATGTTATTCTTAAAAGGCAGAAAAGGAGACGATATGGCATCAAGACACTATCAGTCCCAAGAATACCAGTACGAAGAGTATATCCCGAAAGAGAAAAGCACAACTGTTCAAGCCTATCAGGTAAAAAATGCAAAAAAAGAACGCATCAATGAACTCTTATTCTTTGTGAATATTGTTCTATTTAGCCTAATCACAGTTATCTCTAGCTACATCTACCTAGCTTTAGATATCCCTGTTTTTCTTGCCCTCGCATTAGCAAGTGCTACAGGCCTCATCGGTTTTCGTTTGGTTCAAGTTGGACTTAAAAAAAGAATATTGTACAAAGTAAAAAAATAGGCAGAGAAGTCATTCTCAGCCTTTTTTATTTTCCTAAACTTTCTATGACCACCTTATAGATAGTTACCCTTGACCACAAAGAAGGTTCCACGGATTTCGCCTGCCAGTTTGGAGCGTTGGCGGGCAAACTTGAATTTTCCTTCAAATTCTTTGGGAATGTCAATCCCGTCTGACAATTTGAATCCGACAGCTCGTTTGCCCCCTTCTTCTAGCGTATAGAGGACATTGACAGCCAAGCCATTGTCATAAAAGACAAATGACCAGAGAATGCCATCTACTTCAAGCTGGGCTACGTTAAGCGGGGTATATGGAAAGTTCATGTCCCGCTCTGCCAAGACCTTCTCGATGAAGGGCAAGATTTCAGGCTTCTCCTCTGGGCTATAGACCACGAACTCCTGCTTGTACTTGTTCCAGAAATAGCGGGCTTCATTGGCACGTAGACCTGCCAAGACAGCTGCGACAGGGCTGGTTTCCAAGCCTGTCGTTTCGACTTCTTTGAAATTAACTGTATAGGACATTGTTTCTCCTTTAGTAAAAAAGCACCCGAAGGTGCTAGGTATTTACGCGTTAAATGCTTCTGTTAATTGTGGCACCACTTGTTTCTTACGGGAAACGGCACCAGCAAGGAAGGCATGGTTGTTTTCCAACTTGAAGTTGAAGGCTGCTTCCACCTTGTCCATGTTGCTTCCAAGGGCGAGGATTTCAGAGTTTGAGTTGACGATGTCCGTAATCATGAGGACAAAGTCAGAGTAGCCGTTTGCTGCAGAAGCTGCTGTCATTGCTGCTTCAATCTCTGCTTGGCGTTCCAAAACTTCCGCAATATCAACAGTGTTGACTTGAGCTACACGGACGTCATTACCATTCAAGCCAAATGTTTTGGCATCGATGTCAATCAATTCTTCTGCTGACTTGCTAGCAAGGTTGGTACCAGCTTTCAAAAGTGCCAAGCCGTATTCTTCCAAGTTTACTCCTGCCAATTCTGCCAATTCAGCTGCGACCTGTGGGTCAGATACGTGAGTGGTTGGCGATTTGAGCAAGAGGGTATCTGAAATCAAGCCAGACAAGAGCAGGCCTGCTACCTCTTTAGGAAGGCTAACACCATTTTCCTTGGCAGCACGGTAAACGATAGAAGATGCTGACCCAACTGGCTCCAAACGCATATAAAGCGGGTTAGCTGTTTCAAAGTTGGCAATGCGGTGGTGGTCGATAACCGCTGCGACTTCAACCTCCTTGATGTCTGCGATAGACTGTTGGAATTCGTTGTGGTCGGTCAAAATCACTTGGCTGACACCTTCTGCCTTGGCAGATTCAACCACACGCGGTGCTGTTACACCAAAGTAGTCCAGAGCAAAGGCAGTTTCTTCATTTGGAGTGCCGAGGGCAACTGCTTCCGCATCGCGACCGAAAGCCTCACGCTCCAAGTAAGCCCAACCATATGAAGATGCGATCGCATCCGTGTCAGGATTTTGGTGACCAAAAACTAAAAATTTTGACATAATTCAAACCTCATTTTTCTAATAATCTTCTACATTTTACCATAAATAAAAGGACTTGTGAACATGGACGGGTCGGCATTTGCCAAACGATGTAGTTACTAGGAATAAAGTAATTTATTGTTTGTGAGGCAGACTTTGCTAAACAATTGAAGAATTAAATATTTTTGAAAAGCACAAACAACTGAACTTTTTACCCAAAATTTGAATATTTGAATGATTATTTATTCCCATTGCATGAATTCATTTGAGATAATTTTATTTTTTATATTTATCCAGATCTTTAATACTAAATTGACCTAAAAAGTAACGTTCTATTAAGTCCCAGCGCTCCTCTTTGGTCGAAAGTTGAGTAAAGAAATATTCCATGATTTCCACCGAATCTCTGTGTTTTTTTTGTACTAATTCCACAGTTTTGCTTTGATAATACGGATTCCGTAATATTTTTTCGATTGCATTTGAGTTATTAACACGAATAAAAAATTCCGGATTATCTCCTGATCGGATATTAACAGTGGCAAGTTCAAGTATTTCAATCACTTGAGCTAACAATATATGTATATTCCTATTGCTGTTTCTTCCCTTGACAGATATATATCGAATTGACTCACGAGATGATATATCGAAATTTGAGTACGCTTGTTTTATTAATTTTTTTATCCTGATTTCATATGTCGAGTTTTGGATATTCCATTTATCAGTTTGTGTATTGTAGGTTGCAAAATTTCTTTGATCAAAACTGCCTATTTCAACATTATTTAATATATATATTATGGATTGAGCTAACAAATCTGCCGTATAAGTGTTATTAAAAGAAATTCTATTTTTCAATTCTTCTGCTAATTTTTTTAATGTAAAGTGTTTTCCTAATTGTTTGATATCATCGAATATATCTTTTAAGCTATTCAATACGTCTGATAATTCAGTTATCACATTATCGAAAGTCATCTTTTCTGCTCTAACTTCAACAATAGTCCTCTGAATTAACTTTTCTCCAACCTTAAAATCAAAATCGGTTAGTTCATTCCCAAAAAACAATCGCTTAAAATTTGCAAATGAAACCTCCTTATATTCTTCTTCCCAAAGTCTTTTAAAATCAATGACATACGTTTCACCAAGAGATTCAACTTGTACTGGAGTATTTTGAGTCATATTCCACTGAGATTTCGGCAAATCTATTTTTCTAAAATATTTAATTTTTCCATTTAACTTTAATGTTCCTAAAAAATCATTATGAATCATAAAATATCCATTTGTAAACATACTACGTGGCTTAAATATTAATGGGATATAGTTTGACTCATTATATTCAAAATCTTTTTTAATGATTAGTAAAGCTGTTTTTAGTTGAGCATCAATTTTAGTTGAATCCAATTCATTTGCAAAGATATAAGAAAACTCCATTGGTGAAACTAAAAAATTACGCTTCCTATACTTCCTATACAAATCAAAAATTTTATTTAAAACCGCAATAATCTGCCAATTTTTGATACTAGACATTCCAAATAGTTGATTTATGTATCGGAAATCTTCCTTGAAAAAATCAGTGGTAGCTATTCCAATCATTCCTTTATCTCTAGCTGCACGTCCAATTTCTTGTACATAGTCAGGTATACTACCAGTAGGCGCAAAATGATAGACATATTTTATGTCATTTATGTCAATTCCCATGCCGAAAGCCTTAGTAGCTAAAACAACATTTTTTTCTCCGCTAACTATTTGTTCTAGTGTCTCATTTTTTTCTCCAGCAAACATTCCTCCATAATATTTTCCCACTTTATTTGGATTATCTAATCTTCTATATAATTCTTCAATATGACTGGTATAAGGGACATAAACTAGAGTCTTTTCACCTGTTTTTTGTAATTCATTTATTTTTGCAACTGCAGTAGCAATTTTTTCGTCTTGATAATTGATATTTTTAACTTTATTATTAATATCAAATTCAAGGTCATCTCTTTTTACCCTACCTAAGAATCTTTCAGGGGTCATTCTGAGCGACTCAATAATATCCAGATACATATTGTCATCCCCACCAAAAGTCGAAGTAGCTGTAAAGGTAGCAATTGGAAAATTTTGATCTGATTTTTCATTTTTTCTAAGTTTAGAAATAAAATCCCCTAAATACCAATAATCTGGCCTAAATGATTTTCCCCAAGTTGCTACGATGTGAGCTTCATCAACAACTAATAATCCAATTTTTCGATCACCGATAAGACCCGTGATATCTGTATTTGATATCTTCATCACTAAAAAAATCTTCCCACTGATTTTTAATATTATTTTGAAAACCTGGATAGTAACCCTCGAAAAAGTTATTTTCAATTATTATTATTTTATACCCTGTAAATAATTCAATTGCAGCAAGAAGTTTTTCTTCTTGAAGATAGAGCAAATTCTCAAATAATATTAGTTTTGTATCGCTTGCTTGCGCTAATTGTTGAACTTCTAATTTAATTCCTTCAAAATCAGTATAACCTTTTTGAAATAGTTCTGTATCTCCAAAAAATAAATTTGAATCAATTCCATCTAACCAATAATTAAACCCTTTCAGAGCATAAATCGTTTTCTCCTCTTTTAATGTTCCGAAATAATTTTGAATTGAAGTTTTAAATTTTTTCATAGAAATCCTCCATTTATATTTTTATTATATAATAATTTAATAGTATATTCTAGTCAAGAATAATTATCTTCTGAGGAGGTGTTTCTCTTAACCTTTGAATTGTAATAAATTTTTTGTTGAAAACTAAAATTATTCTTTTTAGATATTGAGATAAACAACATTAGTCTTTGATTCTAGATTTGCCAAACCCGCACAAAAAGAGTAAGATAGTAGCATACAAAACAAAAGGAGAAACATATGAAATTTTCAGACTATACCTATGTCCGTCCAGATTATGAAGCCATCAAGGCTCAATTTACTGACTTAACCGACCAGTTGGCTCAGGCAAATGACTTGGAAACAACTCGCACACTTGTGGCAGCCGTTACCAAATTGCTCAACCTGATCGATACCCAGTACAACCTCTGGATGATCCGTCATACTATCGACATGAACGATGAGTTCTACAATGAAGAAACCAAGTTTTGGAATGAATATTCGCCACTTTTTGAAGAATTGACCACCAACTACTACCGTGTCATTGTCCAGACGCCTTATAAGGAAGAGTTGTCAGATATCTTGCCTCAAACCTTCTTCATGCAGGCAGAAAACAAGCTCAAGACCTTCTCGTCAGACGTCATTCCATTACTGCAAAAAGAAAATGAATTATCTGATGAATACAGCAAACTGATTGCGGGTGCAGAGATTGATTTCCAAGGTCAGACCTACAACTTGTCACAAATGGGGCCATTCGGTCAATCAACCGACCGTGAAGTACGCAAGGCTGCTTCTGCTGCCACAACTGCCTTCTTTGAAAGCAAGGAAGCTGACTTTGACCGTGTTTACGATGAATTAGTCAAGGTCCGCACGGCAATCGCCCACAAACTTGGCTTCAAGGACTATGTGGAATACGGCTACCTCAAGATGAACCGTTTCGATTACAATCGTGACATGGTCAAGGTTTACCGTGAAGAAATCCTCAAGCATATCGTGCCGATTGTGCAAAATCTTCGTGAACGCCAAGCCAAACGCTTGCAGGTGCCAAGCCTGAAACACTACGACCTCAATCTTGAGTTCTTAGACGGAAATGCAGTCCCACAAGGTGACCCCGACTTTATCGTCAGCCAAGCCCAAGACATGTACCGTGAATTGTCCACAGAAACAGGCGAGTTCTTCGACTTCATGATTGAGCATGAACTCTTGGACTTGGTCGCAAAACCAGGCAAAAACAGCGGTGGCTACTGTACCTATATCCCTGATTTCAAGAGCCCATTCATCTTCTCTAACTTCAACGGAACCAGCGGCGATATTGATGTTTTAACCCACGAAGCAGGTCACGCCTTCCAAGTCTATCGTTCCCGTTGGATTCAAAGTCCAGAAGTTGTTTGGCCAACCTACGAAACCTGTGAAATCCACTCCATGTCTATGGAATTTATGACTTGGCCTTGGATGGACCGTTTCTTCAAGGAGCAGGTGGATAAGTATAAATTCAGCCACTTGGCTGGCACCCTCCTCTTCTTGCCTTACGGTGTCTTGGTGGATCACTTCCAGCACGAAGTCTATGAACATCCAGAGATGACACCAGCTGAACGCAAGGCGACTTGGAAAAAACTCCAAGACCTCTACTTGCCAGACCGTGACTATTCCGAGTCAGAAGCCCTCAACCGCGGTATCTTCTGGTATCGTCAAGGTCATATCTTTGCTAGCCCATTCTACTACATTGACTACACCTTGGCCCAAGTTTGTGCCCTTCAATTCTGGAAACGTACGCAGGTAGATCACGATGAAAATGCTTGGGAAGACTACATCCGCATCTGTGATTTGGGCGGAACCAAGTCCTTCTTGCAAGTGGTTGAAGCCGCAAACCTCCAATCACCGTTCAAAGAAGGTGCCCTCGAAAGCACAGCCAAGGCTGCTGCCGATTGGTTAAATGCAGTTAATGATAGCGACTTATAAAACACAAAAATCTGAATGATATACGAACTCATTCAGATTTTTGTGCTTTGACAAATTCGATGTACTTATCCCCAAAAACTTCAATTTGTTGAAGAACCATCTTGAATTCCTGACCAATCTCGCTCAGTTCATATTCTACTTTTGGCGGAACCTGTGCATAAACCTTGCGGACAATCAGGCCGTCCTCTTCCAACTGGCGCAGCTGCTTGGTCAAGGTTGCCTGTGAAATGCCTATCAATCGACGGTGCAATTCATTGAAACGAATAGGACCTTCTTCGATATGATGTAGTAATAAGATACTCCATTTCCCTGATAAGACACTCTGAGTGGTCACATAAGGACACTCCGGAACCGTATGTTGTGTGAAAGTTGCCATAATTTCTCCTTTATTTTTCCTTGATACTACACATTACTTCACAAAAAGATAGTGACTATTCAAAAAAATCGTACTTGTATTATTTTTAGTACCTGTTACAATAATACCATAAACTGCGAAAGCAGGAAAGTATTTTCTCAAAAGGAGCGATACAATGAATATCAATTGCACTGTATAATACAAAGGAGTACCTATGTCACTAATCTCAGTTTTCAAAAATATATTTACAAAAAAGGAAGAAAAAAACATGAAAAACATTTTATTTATCGTCGGTTCACTACGTGAAGGTTCATTCAACCACCAAATGGCTAAACAGGCTGAAAGCATCTTAGAAGGTCAAGCAACTGTATCTTATCTTAACTATAAAGAAATCCCGCTTATGAACCAAGATCTTGAAACACCAGTCTTGCCAGCTGTCCAAGCTGCACGCGATGCGATTATGGCTGCAGATGCTATCTGGATTTTCTCACCAGTTTACAACTTTGCTATTCCAGGCACAGTGAAAAACTTGATTGACTGGCTGAGCCGTGCCCTTGACTTGTCAGAAACACGTGGCCCATCTGCACTACAAGATAAGATTGTAACTGTGTCATCTGTAGCAAATGCTGGACACGAGCCAATGCTTGCTAGCTACCAGGCACTCCTACCATTTGTTCGCATGCAAGTCGTTGGTGAGTTTACAGGGACTACCGTCAACCCAGAAGCATGGGGAACTGGACAGTTGGTATTGTCAGAGGAAGCCATCGCTGGTTTGCAAGCGCAAGCTCAAGCTTTGTTAGAAGCTTAGACTCTACAGGTCAATATACATCCTTCTATGATCTTTATCGAGTTGAAGATGATAGAATTGCAGAACTCTGGGATGTTGTTGTACCAATCGAGGAAGATTCCAAAGCTGCCAATAGCAATGGTAAATTCTAATCAAAAACCAAGAAAATAAGATGAAAGAAAAATAAAATGAAACTATATTACATCATCGATGCTTATTGTGGTTGGACCTACGGCTTTAACCACATTTTCACAAAATTCATGCAAGACCATCCTGACATAGAAATAGAGGTCATTAACGGAGGCTTGTTTGTCGGAGATAACAAAAAGAAAATGGTTGATTTCCAGCAGGCACAGACCATCAATAAACAAATCGAAAGCTATTACCAAATGTCTTTTGGCGATAACTACAATCAATTGTTTAAGGATAAGGACTTTACCATGGACTCCCTTGGTCCTGCTAGAGCCTACTCAGTCTTGAAAAACTATGTTGAGACACCTAACCATGCTCAGCTATCATTAGACATTCAAGCCTTATTTTTTGAAGATGGGTTAGACCTCAGTCAGGCAGACAGTTACACCAGCCTAATCGGTACCTATCAGTTACCTACAAAGGCTATGGAAGAACTATCAAGCATCTTGAATCAACCAGAAAATCTACACCCAGACTTTATCAAGGCTTATGAAATGGGGGTAACCTCTTTCCCAACCTTGTTACTTGAAAAAGACGGAAACTTCTTTAATCTTATCAATAAAGTTCGCACAGTAGACGATTTGGAAAAAAATTTCCAAGCAGCTATTACGCAATAGAAAGGGTAACTATTTATGGAAAAACATTATAAGCTACAAAATGGAACAGAATTACACATCTTTACAAATGACGAATCAAGTTTTATGGTTACGGCGACCTTAATCATTAAAAATGGCAAGGCTCTCCTTGTAGGTTCAGGGTTTAAACAATCAGAAGGAGAGCGAATTGTTCGCTATTTACAAGACGCTCAACTGACATTAGAAAAAATCTTTATCATTCAAGGGGATCCAGACTATTATTTTGCTCTTGAGCCTATCAAAAAATCATTCCCAGAAGCCATTGTCTATGCAACGTCTTATGTTATCGACCATATTTTAAAAACAGTATCGAAAAAATTACAGGTATGGGGAGGCTCTTTAGGTGACCAAGCTCCTAAAAATATTATTTTACCAGCGCTCATTCAAGAGTCTACATTAGAATTTGAAGGTGATAAATGGGAATTTTTCGGTAGTGAACCAAGTCAAATCAATCTTTGGAATGCAGAAACCAAAACCATTATTGGCGGTATCAATACCTTTAATCAAATTCACCTCTTCTTAGCAGATTCACAAACTACCGAGAAATTGAAAGCCTGGCAAGATCGATTAAAAGATATGAAGGCACTGGATGCCTCTCTCATTATTCCAGGTCATGCAGATAGTGAAGGTTCATTTGATTCTCAAGCTCTTGATTTTTCAATCGCCTATATTGAAGTAGCAATCAAATTAAAAAAAGAAGTCAAGGACTCAGCTACTTTTGTCGCTAAAATGAAAGAAAAATTCCCTAATCTTCGTAACGAGGCAGTCTTAGAATTGAGTGCTAAAGTCTTAACAGGTGAAATACCATGGGGGTAATGTATGTCAAAAAATCAATTATATAAAAATATTTTAGAAGAAACATATCTAGCTACTGCACAAGGTCGAATAGAAGATTTC
Organism: Streptococcus sp. SS-4456; assembly: GCF_036680365.1. Taxonomy (NCBI): domain Bacteria; kingdom Bacillati; phylum Bacillota; class Bacilli; order Lactobacillales; family Streptococcaceae; genus Streptococcus; species Streptococcus sp. SS-4456. Next base: position 32,844 of record NZ_JAVIHI010000004.1, read on the forward strand.
AAGAGCCATTTGGCTGCTGATGTCTCTTGGACAGAAGCTGCAGGCTTTCCCTATGCTGGTACCTATATCGGTCCAGATGCAGTGATTGAAAACGTCCATGCAAGACTAGGTTCTGAATGGACCAATTATAGTGCCACACCAGTTGATTACGCCTTTTCAGGAAACCGTGTCATGGTTTATGGCTACTACAAGGGGACCTACAAGCTTACTGAGAAATCCTTCCAAGCAGACTTTGTCCATATTTACGATTTTAATGCTGAAAATAGAATTACACACTTTATCCAAATCGTAGATAGCGCACTTGTTGAGAAAGCTATGAGATAAAATCAATTTTCAAAAGTCTATTCGTCACACGTTACTTCACCAAAAGATACTAAGTAACTCGAAAATTCCTATAAATTGTATCAGAAAGTTAGGTACCTCTATGTACAATTCCCAATTTGAACTGGGTTATGTCGCCCTCAATGTCCGCGATTTAGAACTCCAAAGCCTGTTTTACCAACAAGTCTTGGGGCTCCAAATTCTAACTGAAAACTCTAAACAGATTGACCTAGGCGTTGGAAAAAACATCCTTATTCGCCTGATTCAAACAGAGCAGAAAGGCGAAGTTAGCCACAGCTACGGACTCTATCACTTGGCCATTGTCCTACCTAGCCGTGAAGATCTCGGCAACATTTTCCGCCACTTTATCGATAACAAAGTTCCCCTCCAAGGCGCCAGCGACCACGGTTACAGCGAAGCCATTTACCTAGCCGACACCGAAGGCAACGGCATCGAAATTTACCGCGACCTGCCTCAAGACACTTGGGATGTCCGCCCAGACGGCCGTATCGTCGGCATTACTGAACCTATGGATGCTGAAACGATCTATGCTTTAGGAAAAAAAGCTGACACAGCCTATCAGATGCCAGCTGGCAGTCGGATGGGGCATATTCACCTATCTGTCCGAGAAAGCGCTGCTTCTAGCCGTTTTTACCAAGAAGTCCTAGCTGTCGAGGATAAATTCTCGGTCCCATCTGCAGCCTGGCTAGCCTCAGGTAACTACCATCACCACCTAGCTGTCAACGAATGGGGCGGAAAACATCTCCAAACACGAACAGAAGGCATGCCAGGACTTGCCTATTATACTGTTATCTACTCTAGCCCCGTAGCTTTTGAAGCAACCATAGAACGCGCCACAGCTGCAAACTTAAAGGTAGGAAGAACGAATACTACTGCAGCCTTTGTCGATGTGGATGGTATCAAAACCCAATTCAAATTAGAATAACTAAAATAGAAAGAAAAATCCTCCACATGTCAAAAGGAAATAAAAAGAAAAGAAAAAGTTCACTAATATGGAACTTACTAACCGTGCTACTGGTTATGGTATCGCTAGCCTTAATTTTCAACACATTCATCAGGAATTACATCATCGGCTGGAATACAAATAAGTACCAAATTACTAAAGTTTCAGCGGAAGATATTGAAAAAAATAAGCAAGCAGAAACGACATTTGATTTTGCACAAGTACAGTCTATTTCAACTGAAGAAGTTTTGTCAGCACAGTGGGATGACCAACAATTACCTGTAATCGGTGGTGTCTCAATTCCAGAACTCGGTATTAATTTACCAATTTTTAAGGGATTATCCAACGTTTCCCTAATGTATGGTGCTGGGACTATGAAAGAGAACCAAGAAATGGGAAAAGGAAATTATTCCTTAGCCAGCCATCATATCTTCGGTGTTGCCGGTGCAGCAGATGTCCTATTCTCACCATTGGATCGAGCGCAAAATGGAATGAAAATCTATGTAACGGATAAAAATAATGTCTATACCTATGTCATTGACAGTATAGAAATTGTTTCACCCGAAAGTGTCTATGTAATTGATGACGTAGAGGGCAGAACAGAAGTCACATTGGTAACATGTACAGATATTAATGCAACTGAACGTATCATTGTAAAAGGCGTACTCGAATCAACGATACCATATAATGATACGCCCGAAGATGTTTTAGATTCATTTTCAAAAAGTTATAATCAATATGATTACGGACAATAAGAACAAAAGTGAGTATTAAAGTCCCTTAGTTCCATTTTTGTACTAGTAAAACTACATATCAGTTCCAAATCTGACCTACTATAGCATAACCGAACTTCAGTAATAAAAAATACAGACAGTTTCAGGCTGAGCTAAAAATCAGCATAAATCTGTCTGTATTTTTTTGTAAAAATCTATTGTTCCGTATTTTATTGAATCAAACCAAGATCGTATTTCATTCCCAAAATACGTTTGACGGATTGGTCAAGCCGCTCCTCTGTAATAGTTCCAGCCTTCACTTGTTCCACAATATAAGGAATTTGACTAGCATAGCTCGAAGATAAGATCATATCTGTCCCAGCTTGAATAGTCTGCAAGGCACCCGAATTTTGATCAACGAATTGCGATAGACCCAGCATATCAAAGTCATCGGTCATAATGACACCCTCAAAACCTAGCTCGGACCGTAATATTTTATTGATCTCAGGTGAAATGGAGGACGGGACATCATCAATGGCAGGGACGATATTGTGACTGACCATTATGGAGTCTGCCCCCGCTTCAATTCCAGCCTTAAAGGGAAGAAAATCATTTGCTCGTAATTCTTCTAAACTACGATTGTCATATACCAAATCTGTATGTGAATCAGCATTGTTCCCATAGCCTGGGAAATGTTTCAAAGTCGAAGCAAATTGCTCTTGTTTCAGTAGCTGGACCTCTTGGCTGATATAAGTGGATGTTGTAGCAGCATCTTGGCCAATAGTCCGATCATAGATAAATGACCATGGATCTGTAGATAAGTCCGCAACTGGAAAGAAACCGGCATGAATACCTATCCCTTTCAAAAGACTGGTTTTATGCTTAGTATCTTCTAAAACAGCCTCCAGCCCCCCTGACTGATACAATTCCAAGGGGGAGGCAAAGGGAGTTTCTAATAACTGACTAACCCGCGTTACCGTTCCACCTTCTTCATCAGAAGCCATTAAAAGTGGTAGTTTGGAATTAGCTTGATAAGCCGCAACTTCTTCCTTGACTTGTTCTAAGGTCCTTCCTTCAAAGTCCCGTGAAAATAAGATATAACCACCAAAGTGATAGGAAGCAAGGTCCTCTAATTGATTTTCATCAGGTATACGTGCAAAAATCATCTGACCAACTTTTTCTTCCAGGGTCATTTGCTGTAGGTAATCAGAGATTAGTTTCTCTTTGACAGAAATCTCTTGAACAGGCACAAAAGAAGGACTGTTGCTGGACTGTCCTTCTCTTTTATTAAACACATAATATGCTAGGGATGCACAGACCGCAATCAACAAACATGCCAAAAGCGGTCCGACTACACCTAGACTTTTATTTACTCTAGCTCTACGCACTACTATCCCTTTATTCGATTCATATAGTCTTGATAGGATTCGGTTTCCATCAAGGTCTTAGCGTTTAAAACACGTTCCTTACTTGGTGGCTTGGTCCCTTCAAGTGGATAAGGTCTACCTAGCTCACGCCACTTAAATTCTCCAAGATTATGGTAAGGCAAGACTTCAAAACGCTCGACATTATTCAAGGTCTTGACAAACTTTCCTAACTCAATCAGGTCATCATCACGGTCTGTCAGTCCTGGTACCAAGACATGGCGGATCCAAACAGGTTTGCCAATATCCGAAAGATAACGGGCACATTCTAAAATAGTCTTATTGCTATGCCCCGTTACAATGCGGTGCTGGTCTGGATTGATTTCCTTAATATCCAAGAGCACCAAATCTGTCACTTCCATCAGACGATTGTATTTTTCCAGATAACGCTCGGTCGAACGGAAGGTCAGAGCACAGGTGTCCAAGGTCGTGTGGATGCCTTTTTCTTTTGCCAAGGTAAAAAGGGCAATCAAAAAGTCAATCTGAATAGTAGCTTCACCACCAGATACCGTTATCCCACCTTCTTTCCCCCAGAACATACGAAAACGCAAGGCTTCATTGAGAACATCCTCTGCAGTTCGTTCTTTGGCCGCAGGATTGACCAGTTCCCAAGTATCAGGGTTATGGCAATACTGGCAACGCATATGACAACCTTGCATAAAGACCACAAAACGTACACCTGGTCCATCCACAGAGCCAAAACTCTCAGTCGAATGAACAAGCCCTGTTACTTTTCGGTAATCTACTTCTTCCATCATCTCATCCTCATTTTCTTAATATAGTTATTATATCATAAAAATGAAAACGCTTCTATACTTGTATTTGATTGTTTTTAACTAACTATTTGAATTGCTATGAAAAACCAGCTACCTTAAAGCAACTGGTTTCCTCTTATTCTTTTTCAACTTCCTCTTCCAGAGTAGTCATCATCATTTTAAGCTTGGTCACTCGACCATTTTTTACCTTATCATTGATAAAGACTAAGTGATGGTCCTTACTGTCCACTTCAAAGGTCACCTTTTCTTCCTGGCTTGGAATAGTGCCGACTCCGGTCAAATAATAACCTGCAATGGTATCAACATCATCACTTTCTAGCTCCGTATCAAAATGCTCATTGAAGTCATTCAGAGTCATATTCCCTTGGACAATATAGGTATTCTCTGCAATTTCACGGACAAAAATCTCTGTCTTGTCGGTTTCATCATCGATTTCCCCGACAATTTCTTCCAACAAATCTTCCAAAGTAACCAGCCCAGCAACTCCGCCATATTCGTCCAGCAAGATAGCCATTTGGTTTTGGGTATTGCGTAAGGATTTTAACAAATCATCCACGAAAATGGTTTCTGGAACAAAGAGAGGTTCCTGCATAATACGACGGATATTGAGATTGTCGAAACCATTGCTAAAAGCTGCAGATAAAATTTTCTTGGTATGAATAAGGCCGATGATATTGTCCTTGTCCCCATCATAGACGGGAACGCGAGAAAAATTCTGTTTGAGAATGGCCGCCATAATGGTTTCCGTATCGTCTTCAATATCAACCATGAAGGCATCCGTACGGGGAACCATAACTTCACGCGCCATCAGCTCATCCAAGGAAAATACACCTTGCAACATCTCGATTTCTTCCGCATCCAAAGTTTGCTCGCTCTTGGTCAAGATATATTCAATCTCATCCCGGGTCATCTGCTCGTCCGCATCGTCAAAGTTCATAGGTGTAATGCGACTGATGAGATTGGTCGCGGCTGATAAGAGCCAAACGAAAGGACTGACAATCTTTCCTAGGAAAATAATCACTGGCGCCGTAACCACTGCCAGATTTTCCTTCATATTCATGGCAATCCGCTTAGGATACAATTCTCCAAGCACAATGGATACAAAGGTCAACATCGCTAAAGCCAACCAATAACCAGCAGTTTGAGCTGTTGTTGAATTACCCATCCACTTGGCAAAAACAGCACCCAAATCATTGGCCAAGCTGGCACCCGAAAGGATTGATATAAAGGTAATTCCAACCTGAATAGTAGAAAGGAAATTATTGGGATTTTCTAAAACTTGCAGTAAGCGAATATACTTCTTCTCACCCTCAGCTGCCTTTTGCTCCACCCGTGAACGATTGAGGGAAACAAGGGCCATTTCTGAAGCTGAAAAGAAGGCATTGAGCAAGGTCAACAATAAAAGTAATAATAATTGTAAATGAATGGTCTGACTACCAGGGTCTTCCATGATATTCTCCTATAATAAAATCTATAACATTCCCATTATACCATATTCTTTTCATTTTGGTATAATCGAGGTGACATTCGGCAAAAATATCTGTAAATCTACACTTCTGTGATAAAATAGTCAAAAAGAAAAGTGAGGTCCATATGATTTTATCCATGAAAGAACTGTCCTACAAAAGACAGGGGAAGTATCTATTAAAAGACATCAACTGGGAATTTAAAAAAGGGGAGCGTTGGGCTATTTTAGGCCTTAACGGTGCTGGAAAATCAACACTGCTGCGCATATTGATGGCAGAGTTTTGGAAGACATCTGACGAGTTGACTGTTCTGGGAGTGGAATTTGGTAAGGGTGATATTCCTAGCCTACGCACCAAGATTGGGGTCGTTGGTTCTTTCCTTGCAGAACGCTTTCCCATTGATTTGACAGCTGAGCAGATTGTCTTAACAGGAAAATATAAGTCATCTATCTTATACAGGGAATATGGTCAGGCAGAATTGGACCAGGCTATTGAAATGCTGAAAACAATTAAGGCTGACCACTTGATTGGCAGGACCTATGCTAGTTTGTCACAAGGCGAACGCCAACTCCTGCTGATTGCCCGCAGTTTGATGGAAGAACCTGCTATTTTGATTTTAGACGAAGCTACTGTGGGCTTAGACCTTTTGGCTCGCGAACGCCTGCTCCATCACATCGACCACATCTGCCAACTCCCAACAGCTCCTGCCATTATCTACGTCACCCATCACGCCGAAGAAATCACTGATAATTTCACCCATGTCCTCCTGCTAAAAAATGGAAAGGTCTTGGCACAGGGACCAAAACAAGACATCCTGACACCAGACCTCCTCAGCGATTTTTATGGCAATCAGGTGGAATTGATTGACTTGGGTGAGGGAAGATTGTTCATTAAGCCGATATTATAAATGAAGTTGAAAAAATACCTCTAACCAGAAAAATTGGTAGGAGGTATTTTTGTCAGGTGTCATAAGTCACAAATAATTTCAATAAGTCAAGCAGACATAGTAGAATTGCTAAAACAAATCACCTTTAAAGAAATCGCTAATGGGTTTCCAATGATTGCGATCCGACATATCTTCTTTCCAACTTGTATTGTTGAACAGCATTCCTATTACTTCTCCAATGCTATTCTTAATAGGACGAACAAAAGCAAATTTAGCTCCATGGGGATTCGTTTTGGAATTTTCAGACCATTCTTTCAAAGCATTAAATTTTGCTTCTGAGTATCTATCAATATTTTGTTTATTGCCACCTTTTGTTTCTACAATATATGTAATCCCATCTCTCCCTTGGAAAATGTAATCAGGAAAAAATCCTTCTGCTTTGTGACCGTATGCAACTGAAAAATACTTTTCTCCTCTATCCTTACTGCGATACCACCAAGAAACTTCCGACGATTCTTCGAGCCATTTCTCGAATGCAATTTCAGGAGCTTTACTATTAGTCCAGTTGTTTTCGCCATAACCTATATAGACATTTTTCTTGAAAACTCTCCCAGATTGCCCTTTTATTACTTGGTACATTTCATATTTGGGTAGAATGAATGGAACCAAATCGACTTCGTCATGACTGATACCATACTCCAAGGATAGTTGTTTATCAAACAACCCCTGTGCATCTGCATTCTTTACTGTATTCCTGATTAAATGATAATTGTTAATGACAAATGCCATAAATTCTGAAGGTTTGAGACTTAAAAATCTTTTCTGAGGATGCTCACTTCGGTTAGAAAAAAGCTCAACTAGAATCACGTTGACATCACTAGCTGTATCTCGATATAAATGAGACTGAAGTTTTTGTTGTGCATTGAGTAAATCAAGCCTATTATCTTTGAGATTAACTGTAACGCCTACTTGATAACTTCGAAGTTTGTCAGATAGAATATCTCTTTCTAACTTATCCGATTGAATGAGTTTTTGCCTAATATTTGTTCCAAATCGATAACCAAAACTCTCTAGTTTTTCCTGATTCTGATGACCGTTTTGCTCCACCAAACCGTAGTCTTTCTTAAATTGACTTCTAAGGGCTGCAACAATCTCAGCATTCGTCAATCCTGTCCTAGCGTTAGGCTTAACTGACATCAATTGAAAATCTGGAGTACCCATTTGTAATTCATAAGTCGCAATAAAACTCCCCTCCCCTTGTCTCAAAACATCTGCAATGTAGGATTGATCGTTGGAGTAGATAAAGGCATTATCTAAGATAGGATTGTCGTAATGCTTCTGCTGGGGCATACGACGAATGCGACCAATGGTCTGCAATGTAAAATTAGGTTCGGTATTTAATCTCAGTTTAACTAAGATCTTTGCCCTTGGAGCATCCCAACCAGTTGAAACTGCCTGCTTCATCAATAAGTAGTTAACTGGACTATTTGCTTTTTCTATTGAAGTAACATTGATTTTTTCATTTGCCAGCCACGTAGCTATCTGACTGTCATCTTGACCAATTTCTGCTAAATATTCTCGTACTTGCGAAATTAGATTATTACGCTCCTCTTTATTTGCTTTCTTCTCATCAGGAAATTGAATCAAAACCAGGGGATTGATATCTAGTCCTAGCTCTTTATAAGCATGTTTGATTTTCCTACGTTTATCATCTGCTGAATCTAAAAAATACTGAACCATATTGTCAACAACATCCCCATCGACACCGTCAGGATTGAGTTCAACATTTCGGACAATTAGCCCCTGTGCAATCACATCCTCGTCATTGACTTGTACATTATCGTATTCACTGGAAGATGATTTCGGTGTTGCAGAAGCTCGTATGATTTTGTCCGCATCAAACATGTCAATTATCGGTTGTGCCTTCTCCGTTTGATTTCTGTGCTCCTCATCAATAATCAGAACGAAATGCAAATTTTGTAATCTTGCATTCTTGATAAGGGCTGTAAGATTTTTTGTCTCTCCATCCCGCAAGGCAAGCGCTTGACTATTCTTAACTCTCTCCCAATTTAAAAACGTTGCTGTATTTTTTTTAAACCCTGAAATCAGTGTATCATCTAATGTTTGTGCTTTTACAAAAGTAGCATAGTCTTTAGCCTTGGACCAAGATTGCTCCTCCAACTCTCCATTACCAGGTGTCAACCATACGAAAACATAATCATAAGGATAGGGGTTGTTCTCTATAATTCGATCCATGAGCTTAATGAGCATTACTGTTTTTCCTGCTCCAGTCGGTGCATAGAAAACTGTAGTTTGTTTTTGGGAATAGAAAAATTTATCTTGCAGGGTCTGGACTGCCTGCTCTTGAAAAGGAAATAAATCTATCATAAACCTGCCTCTCTCATTTCTTTAGCAAAATAATATTCTGGTACATCAATCAATTCGATGCCTTCGAAACGAACTAAATCTGACTTTTCCATCATGGCATGGGATTGCTGACGAACGTAGACCGTCTTTATACCACTCAAATCAAGTTTCCTCAAGTCTGAAAGTGAAAATGCTGTTGCTTTATCACTCTCTTTCAAATCAATACCATGTTCCAACTCAATAAGGGTATGGACATGATGTAGAAGACTGAATTCTAGCTCCTCGTCATCTTTGGAAAGGAATTTCGTTTTGAAATATTTTAGATTATGAGGCAAGTCATCTTGAATATTTGTCAATCGTTTGTAAGTCACCTCCTCACAAATATTATTCTCATTATTGGTACAAAGAATATATTTGCGATTACCGCCATCTTCCTTATTCAATTGAGCAACTGCATGACCCGTAGTACCCGAACCAGCGAAGAAGTCGAGGATGAGTGCATTAGTATGAGTTGAAATATAAATGAAATCTTTAATCAATTCCAGCGGTTTAGGATTATTAAAAACCTTTTTACCAAAAATTTCTTTTAGCTGTTTGGTCCCATTTCCACTGCTATACTCTGGCTTGTAAAAAATTGTTTTTGGTTTTTTGGTCGGTAAATCCCCAAGTTGCGGACGCTGTTTTTTATACAATGTACTTCCTAAACGACCACTCACAACTATTATTTCATCCGATTCTTCTTTTACTTTGGAATATTGCCAACGCCAAGAAGTTTTCTCTCCATTTGCCTCGGGTAGAAGTACTTCAAATCCGTCTTTTCCATATTGTTCAATAAGAGCACTTACAAAATCATCATCAAATCTTTTTGAAAATCTATCATAAATTCTAGCATGCTCATCAGGTTGAATTGAATAAACTGCATTATCCTTCACCAAAATCGGATAATAACTTGTTGGTCGACTCTCTCTCGGTGCATCTGCCCCTGTTCTTTTTAAGGTTGCCCCTTTTTTATAAAAACCAATTTCATCTTCCATCCATCTGTCAAGTTCACTTTCTGATGTAATAAACTCTCTAATATTAGCCAAAGACTTATTTTTTGAATAACATACCGTATATTCGTGAGTTCCAGCGAACCCAAATTCATCTTGATTGCCTTTTAAGTTCATAATAGTTGGAAGTTCAGCTATAAAGTTCCTATTCCCAAAAACCTCATCACACAGTAACTTCAGCTGTGCCTGTTCATTATCATCAATAGAAATAAATATAACTCCCGAATCTGATAATAGCTTTCGAGCGATTTCCAACCGTTTACTCATGAAGCTTAACCATTTTGAATGGGCGTAACCATCTGTTTTATCTACAAACCTATCATTATACTTAAAATCCTTATTCCCTGTATTATACGGCGGGTCGATATAAATGACATCTATTCTACCCGCATGAGTTTTCTCTAATAGATGCAAACTGTGTAAATTATCCCCCTCTAAGAGAAAATTATAATCCTTATCCTCTGGATTTGCTCTTATTTTTCGGGTCTCGTCTTCAATGAAAACAGGAATCCTTGTTTTCATTTCTTCCTCGACCAATTCAGCGTGTTCTTCCCAAACTAATCCATATTTCTTACGATTAAGAAGTTTTATAATTTTATCGAGCTGAACCACATCTTCATTTCGACCGTCAATTCTTGCTTGGTCAATAAGATCCCTCACATAATCCAAAGCTTCATTTTTCTCGTTTTGATGTGGGAGCTCATTAAAGTCTTTAGGCATTAGAAAACACCCCCAATCTCTATGATTGCAGGTGTTTTAGAGTATTCTGAAAAAAAGTAGTTGTTAGCTACTTGCTTGCTTGCTTGCTTGCTTGCTTGCTTGCTTGCTTGCTTGCTTGCTTGCTAATGGATTGTACCATTTCGTTCTCCTATGTCAAGTAATATTTCAACAATTATATAATTTTTTTCCTACTTTTTCAATCGTTCCACCATGACCAAAAATGGTGGGGTATTGACTTGGTTGAGCGGTTTGTAAAGCATGGCTGTATAGACGGTCTGGTCTAGCTGGCTGATAAAGTCTAAGACTGCATCCTTCTCAAGAGCTCCACCCTCGTGACCATAGTAAATCATGATAGCCAAGCGACCGCCAACAACAAGACGGTCAAGGACTTTTTCGATGGCCTGAAGAGTAGTTGCAGGCAAGGTAATGACTGATTTATCCGCCGAAGGTAGATAGCCCAGATTGAAAATCGCTGCCTTGCACTCCTCCACATACTGGTCTAGATTTTCGTGTCCTGTCAAAACCAATTGAGCATTAGTCAGCCCAGCTTTTTCTAGTTTTTCAGCCGTTGTGGTCAGGGCTTGTTCCTGAATATCAAAGGCCACAACTTTTCCTGCTCGCTGGGCTAAAAATAGCGTGTCATGGCCATTTCCCATGGTCGCATCGACCGCTAGGTCCTGGTCGGTTAAAATTTCATCTAAAAAGGCATGAGCCATGTGTAAAGGTCTAAGCATTTTCACTCCTTAAGCTAATAATCTTACATAATATTCGGTCAAGGTGGCTTCGTCCACCTTTTTGCGTTGCTGCAACCACCAGCTGACCGTCTCCACAAAAGTGGTCACAACAAAATGTACCAGCAAATCCTCTGGAAGATTCCCCTTGTCCTGCATGTAGTCTTCAACCACTTTTGGAAAAATGTCGTGTTTCAGCTCCGCTTCCAGTTCTCTTAGAAAATAGGCATTGCGGGACAATAAAAGGCTGGCAACTCGGTCTTGATTGGTCCGAAAGTGTTTGAAAATATGGGCCAACAAGGTCTTCACATCCGTATCTTCACGACCTGTAAATAAGTGGTGAAAGAGGTCATGACAAAGTTCTTCTAATAAAGCTTCCTTACTGGCATAGTGGGCATAGAAAGTGGAACGCCCCACATCTGCCAGGTCAATAACATCCTGCACGCGCATCTCGTCATAGCCCTTATCATTTAATAAGGTCAAAAAAGCCTGAAAAATAGCTCTTTTTGTTTTTGCAATTCGTCTATCCATTTTTCGTACATTTCAAACAATTTGTTCAGAAAAAGACAAACCGTTTCTCTTGTTTCTAGTTTTTCGGCCCATTACAGTGCATAATAAACCTATAAACAGTATAACACAGAAAGGGAATCTCATGTCATCTTCTAAAAATACATTTATCGCTTTTCTCCTCAATCTCAGCTTTTCTATCATCGAGTTTATCTTTGGCTGGCTCTTTGGTTCCAGCGCTATCTTAGCAGATGCTGTTCATGATTTGGGTGACGCCCTCGCCATCGGAAGCTCTGCCATCATGCAAACCTATGCCAACAAGCCTGCTGACAAGGTCTATCCCTTTGGCTACAAGAGATGGAATATTTTGGCCGCTCTCTTGACTTCTAGTATTCTGATTATCGGCTCCAGCTTGATCCTTGTGGAAAACATTCCCAATCTCTTCCATCCCCAGCCTGTCAATCAAGATGGGATGCTGGTGCTTGGGATTTTCGCTGTCATCATCAATTTCCTTGCTTCCCGTATTGTAAAAAATGGCCATAGCCATAATGAATCCATTCTCAGCTTGCACTTTTTAGAGGATATTTTGGGATGGCTGGCGGTCATCCTTGTTTCCATCATTCTTCAATTTACTGATTGGTACTTTCTAGACCCATTACTCTCACTGGGTATTGCTATCTTCATCCTCGCCAAAGCCCTGCCAAAAGCCTGGAACAATGTCAAGATTCTACTTGAAACAAGTCCGCAAGGAGTAAATCTTGAAGAAGTGAAAGGAGTCCTCCTGGCTCTTGAAAACGTTCACGAAATCACTCAGCTAAATGTCTGGACCATGGATGGATATGAACATTGCGCGACGGTGACGGTCAAACTGACAAATCCTGCTGTAGCAGACAAGACCAAAGCAAAAATACGAAATTCTCTCATTACCTTTGGTATTGTCCAGAGTACCATCGAAATTTTGTAAAAAAAAAAATAAAAAATATCACATTTTCCTCACCCATTTGCGAATAAATAGGTATGAAGACAATTATCCTATTTTTCCTTGGAGCTTCTATCGGCTCCTTCTTGGGATTGGTCATCGACCGTTTCCCTGAACAGTCCATTATCGCACCCTCTAGTCACTGCAATTCCTGCAAGCGACGGCTCAAGGCCTGGGACCTAATACCCATCCTATCCCAGCTTTCCACAAAATCCAAATGCCGTTACTGCAAGGCGAAGATACCCTACTGGTATCTGGGACTGGAATTCTTAGCTGGTCTATTGGTCCTGCTCTGCCATTTTCAAGTCCTAAACCTAACCGAAACCATTCTTATCTTGGCAGGGCTTGTTTTGACCATTTATGACATCAAGCATCAGGAATACCCTTTTGCTGTCTGGCTCGTTTTTACTTTTATAGCTCTGCTACTCTCCCAGCTCAACTGGCTCTTCTGTGGCCTTTTGGTCCTGGCCTATCTGACTGAAAAATGGCAACTCAATATTGGATCTGGTGATTTTCTCTATCTGGCAAGTCTCTCTCTTTTGTTTGACTTTACTGAAATTCTCTGGATTATTCAGCTTAGTTCCATCCTAGGTCTGGCCATCTTTTTCATCTTCAAACCAAAATCCCTTCCCTATGTACCTTTTCTATTTTTGGCCAGTCTCATTATCAATATCACTCTCTAAATCGAGCCTAGCTCGATTTTTTTGGTATAATAGGAAGAATAAAGGAGAAAGCTATGACAGTTTTTACAGATGACAGTTTAACCCTGCATACCGATCTTTATCAAATCAACATGATGCAGGTCTATTTTAATCAAAACATCCACAATAAACATGCTGTGTTTGAAGTCTATTTCCGTTCACAACCTTTTAAAAATGGCTATGCCGTCTTTGCCGGCTTGGAGCGTGTCGTAGACTACCTAAACAATCTTTCCTTCAGCCAGACGGATATTGACTATCTGACTGACTTAGGTTATCCGCAGGATTTCCTCGATTATTTGGCAAATCTAGAAATGAACTTGACCGTTCGTTCTGCCAAGGAAGGCGACCTGGTCTATGCCAACGAACCTATTATGCAGATTGAAGGTCCTCTTGCTCAGTGCCAGTTGATTGAAACAGCTATTCTCAATATCGTCAACTACCAAACCCTGATTGCTACCAAGGCCCGTCGTATCAAGGCAGTCATTGAAGAAGAGGCGCTTATGGAATTTGGTACCCGTCGTGCCCAAGAAATGGATGCTGCCATTTGGGGCACCCGCGCAGCCTTTATCGGCGGCGCTTCTGCCACTTCCAATGTTCGAGCAGGTAAAATCTTCGGCATTCCTGTTGCTGGTACCCATGCCCATGCCCTAGTCCAAACCTACGGCGATGATTACAAGGCTTTCAAGGCCTACGCTGAAACCCACCACGATTGTGTTTTCTTGGTAGATACCTATGATACCCTTCGAATCGGTGTTCCTGCCGCCATAAAAGTTGCCAAGGAAATGGGCGATAAGATTAACTTCAAAGGAGTGCGGATTGATTCTGGTGATATGGCCTATATTTCCAAGAAAGTCCGTCAACAATTGGATGAGGCTGGTTTCACGGAGGCGAAAGTCTACGCTTCCAACGACCTGGATGAAAATACCATCCTCAACCTCAAAATGCAAAAGGCAAAAATTGATGTCTGGGGAGTGGGCACTAAGTTGATTACAGCCTATGATCAACCGGCCTTAGGCGCTGTCTACAAGATTGTATCCATCGAAGATGAAGACGGAAGCATGCGCGATACCATCAAACTGTCTTCAAACGTGGAAAAGGTATCGACACCTGGCAAAAAACAAGTCTGGCGCATCACCTCAAAAGAAAAAGGCAAGTCAGAAGGTGACTATATCACCTTTGCGGATACAGATGTCAGCCAAATGGACAGCATTTATATGTTCCATCCGACCTATACCTACATCAACAAGACCGTTGAAAACTTCGATGCCCGTCCTCTCCTAATTCCAATTTTTGAAGAGGGCAAGCAAGTCTATGAATTACCAAGTCTAGCGGAAATTCAAGCCTATGCCAACCAAGAATTTGACAAGCTCTGGGACGAATACAAACGTGTGCTCAACCCACAACTCTATCCAGTTGACCTGGCCCAAGACGTCTGGGATAACAAAATGAACATCATCAACCGCATTCGCAAGCAAAGCCAGGCCAAATCCATCTAAGAAAGGTAGTCAATGACCCTACAAGAAACCATTATCAAGGAACTAGGTGTCAAGCCAAGCATTGACCCAAATGAAGAAATCCGTCGCTCCATCGACTTTCTCAAAGAATACCTTAAAAAACATCCCTTTTTAAAAACCTATGTCTTAGGCATTTCTGGTGGACAGGATTCAACCTTGGCTGGTCGTTTGGCCCAGCTGACCATGGAAGAAATGCGGGCGGAAACAGGTGACGATTCTTATCAATTTATCGCAATCCGCCTCCCTTACGGTGTGCAGGCTGACGAATCTGATGCCCAAGCCGCCCTAGCCTTTATTCAACCAGATGTCAGCCTAACCATCAACATCAAAGAATCAACAGATGCCATGGTGGCTGCAGTCAATGCAAATGGGCTTGCTATGTCTGATTTTAATAAGGGAAATGCTAAAGCCCGCATGCGTATGATTGCCCAATATGCAGTTGCCGGCGAACGCAAGGGAGCTGTGATTGGAACCGACCATGCCGCCGAGAATATTACCGGCTTCTTCACCAAGCACGGTGATGGTGGTGCAGATATCCTGCCCCTCTTCCGCCTTAACAAGCGTCAAGGTAAGCAACTTCTAGCTGAACTGGGGGCAGATGAAAAACTCTACCTCAAAGTTCCTACTGCAGACTTAGAAGAAAACAAACCTGGCCTTGCTGACGAAGTCGCACTTGGTGTTACCTATAACCAAATTGACGACTATCTCGAAGGTAAAACCATCGACCCTCAAGCTCACACCATTATCGAAGGATGGTGGAAGAAAACAGCACATAAACGCCACCTGCCAATCACTATTTTTGATGACTTTTGGAAATAATACTCTTCGAAAATCAAAATCAGACCTTGTTGACTTGATTTGATGACTGAAAAGCTTCTGTGGAGGTTTTCAGCCTGTTCCCTTGAAATATAAAAGGAACAGCGTTCTATCTACATCATATCGATACGAACTATGTTCGCTCTAGCTCCAACCTACTAAGATTCCCCGAACCTTGTTGTAGCGAACAGGTTCGCTCTAGCTCCAACCTACAAAGGTTCCCCGAACCTTGTTGTAGCGAACAGGTTCGCTCTAGCTCCAACCTCCAAAGGTTCCCCGAACCTTGTTGTAGCGAACAGGTTCGCTCTAGCTCCAACCTACAAAGGTTCCCCGAACCTTGTTGTAGCGAACAGGTTCGCTCTATCTCCAACCTACAAAGGTTCCCCGAACCTTGTTGTAGCGAACAGATTCGCTCTATTTCCAACCTCCAAAGGTGCCCCAAACCTTGTTGTAGCGAACAGATTCGCTCTATTTCCAACCTCCAAAGGTGCCCCAAACCTTGTTGTAGCGAACAGGTTCGCTCTATCTCCAACCTCCAAAGGTTCCCCGAACCTTTGGAGCTAGTCTGATTTTGATTTTCATTGAGTATAAAAATTGACCCCTGACCATATTCAATCGTCAGGGGTTTTTGTTGTGGCTTTATCAGGTAGAAAATCCTCTCGAAGACAATACGACGAGAGGATACATGCGAATACGGATAGAAAAATCCTAAGTTTAGGAATTGCACGATATAAGGGGATCCGTATTCTATTCTGCCTAGCTTGAACAAAATTTTCTTTATTCAAAAGGACTTCTTAAAAAAGTGAACAATTTGAAACCAACTACTGCTAAGTAGGCATAAATAAATTGAACTCTTCTTAAACTACATATGATTATAAGTCATAACCTACATAATGTCAAGTATTTTCAAATATTTTTCACTATTCTTTCAAAATAAAATCGACCCTACCAGTTAAACACAAACAACTATCGGAAATATAGGATTTTTTTAAAGTAAAAAACGAGCATTATTTGGAACAAGCAACTAATTTCTTCGTTAATTTATAAACGAGATAAGCCAAAACACCTCCAAGTGTATTTGTCCAGAGGTCATCCACTTCAAATACCCGCTGGGCATCAATGAGTAGGTCTAGTAATAACTGGGTAGACTCAATAAACAGACTCATGCAAAAGGTATAATGAATAACAGCTCCAAGGCTCCGCCATTTTTCAAAAAGGAAAAGGAGAAGAAAAACCAGAGGGAAGAGTAGAAAAATGTTGGTGAAATTCTGCAAGAATATCCAGCCTAAATCTGCCAGGCTATCTACCTTATCACCATTGACAATACTATTAAAGGGAGTGGGGAGTAGATAGAGTCGTCCAATCTGAATGATGCCTGGAGTTGAGAAGTCTTTGTATTGAGGGTACCAGGACTGAGGAAGAAAACAGAGTAAAACAATAGCCAGAGCGTAGGCCCCAGCTAAGGTTTTACAAATTTGTCTTCCTAGCTTGGTCAAATCCCCATCTGCTTGGAAGATTTTTCTCATGCCTGAATACCTGCCTTGGCTTTTGCTGCGGCGATGCGAGCACGCGCCTTTTCGCGATCTTTTTTGAGCGTATTGGAACGCAACTGTCCACATGCCGCATCAATATCCGTACCATGTTCCTGACGAACAACACAGTTAACCCCATTTTTCTTCAATACATCAAAGAAAGCCAGGGTCCGCTCTCTAGTTGAACGACTGTACTGGTCATGCTCACTAACCGGGTTGTATGGAATCAAGTTGATATAAGACAATTTGCGGATATTCTTGGTCA
Source organism: Streptococcus sp. SS-4456 (assembly GCF_036680365.1). Taxonomy (NCBI): domain Bacteria; kingdom Bacillati; phylum Bacillota; class Bacilli; order Lactobacillales; family Streptococcaceae; genus Streptococcus; species Streptococcus sp. SS-4456. The sequence goes on from NZ_JAVIHI010000004.1 coordinate 50,575, forward strand.
AATCAGCCAATTCTTGCGCCTGTTCAACCCCATCGTTGACCTCATTAAGCATGATGTACTCAAAGGTCACACGACGATTAGTCACCTTGATATAGTCCTCGATTGCCTCGAACAATACTTCGATTGGATAACGGCGGTTGATGCGCATGATGCTGGAACGAAGGTCGTTATTTGGCGCATGGAGAGAAACAGCCAGGTTAACCTGAACACCCTCACGGGCAAAATCACGGATTTTTGGTGCCAAACCAGAAGTAGAAACCGTAATGTGACGGGCACCGATTGCCAAGCCCTTGTCGTCATTAACCACTCGCAAGAAGGTCATAACATTATCGTAGTTATCAAGTGGCTCACCGATACCCATAACCACAATATGGCTGACGCGCTCATTCTGATTGCGCTCATCTAGGTATTTCTGTACCAACATAATCTGAGCCACAATCTCACCACTGGTCAAGTCCCGTTGCTTAGGAATCAAACCTGAGGCACAGAAGGTACAGCCGATATTGCAACCTACCTGAGTGGTTACACAGACTGACAGACCATAATGCTGGTGCATCAGAACTGTTTCAATCAACATACCATCTGGCAATTCAAATAGGTATTTGATCGTACCGTCCTTAGACTCCTGTACAATCCGTTGTTTGAGTGGGTTGACCACAAAGTTTTCTTCCAATTTTTCAATCAAAGACTTAGGCAAGTTGGTCATTTCCGCAAAGGACTGGACACGGGAACGATAGAGCCATTCCCAAATCTGTGTCGCACGGAATCTCTTTTCCCCATTTTCTAAAATCCAATCCACTAGATTGGCTTGACTAAAGGCATAAATTGATGGTTTCATGATTCTCCCTACTTCTGACGGATGACAAAGCTACGCTTAGCCTCATTCATCTCTCGATTATTCTGTTTGCGGTCACGCTTCTGACTACGCTCCGTCTGGCTGGACTTGGCACCCGCATTTTTCATAGTAAAATGACGTTGCTCTGACTGCTTGTTCTGCTGCTTCCCTTTTTTCTGACGGACACTACGATTTTCATTCATTTCTTTTGGCGCAATAGGCTCCGTCCGCTGCTGATTTCTGTTACGATTGCGTGAACGACTCCGCTTGCGACGAGGTCTGTCTTCCTCCTCAGCAGGCAAGTCCTGAGGATTTGGATTGGCTAAGACGAAATAAGCACAGCCAAAATTACAGAATTCCGTCAAATAATCATCCAAACGACTGATTTTAGAGTCAGACTTAACTATCTTATCATCCTTATAAAAGCCCTTCAAACGCAGTTGCTCATTGCCCCAATCGCCGACAATATAGTCAAACTTGAGCATCAACTGTGAAAAACGCTGACCGAAAATAGTCTGGTCAAAAGCCTCTTTATAGTCTTCCACAAGGTCTAGTTCAATATTTTCAGATACAACCTTATCCCCCACACGAGCAAAACTTGGTCCAGGATACTTGTTGTAGTTATACATTTCTGGTGAAATATCTTTTTTCATGAATCCTCCAATCTAATAATTTCTTCATACAGTTTATTTCTATCTAACCCTACTATTATACCACGATTTGACTTGAAATTCTTCTAGTTTAAGTTTTCAAAGAAATTTCAGACAATTTTAATGAAATAGCAAAAAGGACGAATTACTCGCCCTTTGTTTTCTTCAAATAGTCAATAGCATCCTGAGCTGTCTTGACAGGTACAACTTCAATGTCCAGCCCTGCCTTCTCAGCTGCCTCTTTAGCCTCTTCATAGTTGGTTTTAGCTGTTGGATCCTCTTTCAAAATCTCTTCATCAACTGGATTATTGGGAACAAAGAAGATACTTGCTCCAGCCTTGGCTGCAGATAATACCTTCTTATCTGCTCCACCAATATCACCAACGCTACCATCCTGCTCAATGGTTCCAGTTCCTGCAATCACACGCCCATCACGCAAGGTTGGATCAGACAGTTGGGTATAAATAGCAAGGGTAAACATGAGACCAGCACTTGGGCCACCGATATTGCCTGTTTGGAATTCAATCGGCACTGAACTCTTCACTTCCGTATGGTCTACAAGAGTAATCCCAATCCCGTTTTTACCATTTGAGAGTTTGATAATTTGACCATCAGCTGATTTTTCCTGGCCACCGCTTACATAACCAACGGTCACATCACTGCCCAATTCCAAACTGCTGACATATTTAATCAGGTCTGGTGAGGATTCAAAGGTTTTTCCATTGATGCTGACAACAGTGTCCGCAATATTGAGAATTTCCTTAAAAGTTGAATCTTCGGCCAAAGCTAGAACGTAAACCCCGAAGAAATCCATGCTGACCTCTTTGCCAGCCAAGGTCAAACCTTGGTACTTGGCCATATTTTGTGAAGTTTCCATGTAGAACTGGGCAATGCGGAAGTATTCCTCGCTGTCTGCCCCACCTGTCATCTCCTCAGCTGAACTGACACTTGTGTATGGGTCAAACTGGGCTGCCAAGAGTTGCAGTGCCGTAGCCTGCTGAACTGACACATAGGTAAAATTGTAAGAACCGTCCTCTTCATCAACCTTATCGTTGACTGTCAATACCTGACGAACATCCATAGCACCACCCGGCTTTTCCAGATAGTATGGTAGGGGTACAAAGACCGTAAACCAGATCAATAGAGTACCTAAAACAATAGAGCTAATCAGAAGTATTTTTTTATTTTTCTTCATTCTTTTTTATCTCCTCACTGACAACTTGGGGAACATAGGGGCTAATATCTTGCTGATAATGAATCAATTCTCTGATTTGACTAGAAGATATATTCCGATACTCTGGTTTAGACATGAGATAAACCGTTTCAAGTTCCGGAGCTAGTTGGCGATTAAAATAGTCAAAATTAGCTTCATATTCAAGGTCAATTCCATTACGCAGACCACGAACGATATGACTAACCCGTCGCTCACGGGCCACATCAACCACCAATTCCTGACCAGCTAAAAAGACCTCAATCTTCTCATTTCCCTCAAAAACTTTTTGTAGAAGGGCTAGACGCTCCTGCCCTGTAAATAAACCTATTTTATTGGGATTGAAAAAAATACCCACATAAAGCTTATCAAACAGGCCACTTGCTCGCTCAATAATATCAAAATGCCCATTGGTAATGGGGTCAAAGGATCCTGTGAACATTCCAATCTTATCTGACATAAACGGTTACCTTACTAATTCCATAGATTTTTTCCTTCCAAATGCCCAGCTCTGCTATTTCCTCCGGAAGAGAAACGGCCTTATCCGTTTCGCAAACCACCATGACCTCTTGGGACAAAAGCTGGCGCTGACACAGCTCAGTGATATCTGCTACGATGTCCTCGGCTGCATAGGGAGGGTCCAGAAAGACCAGATCGAAGGATCCGCTCAAGTGAGCCAAAGCCTGCTTGGCTTCCATGGATAAAAGCTGAAACCTGCTATCTTCCTTGGTCATGCGGATATTGTCGCGGATAATGGCTTGCGCTCTCCGATCACGCTCGACCAGAACTGCAGCCTCCATGCCGCGAGAAACAGCCTCGATAGACAAACCGCCACTTCCTGCATAGAGGTCCAAGACTCGACCACCATCAAAATAAGGACCAATCATATTGAACATGGCTCCACGGACCTTGTCCGATGTGGGTCTAGTCGTCCTACCTCCTAAAGTTTTTAGCGGACGTCCGCCATAAATTCCTGATACAATTCTCATAAAGAATATTATAACAAAAAAACGACTGGACGGCTCAATCAAACTAAAAAAGGAGATTGCTCTCCTTTAATCTATGGATTATCTGTAGATGATGTTGCTGGCGTTTCACTTGCAACTGGACTTTCTGCGCTAGTTTCAGTAGCAGTTGATGCTTCCGTCACTGGTGTTTCCGTAACGGGCGCTTCACTGACCTCGGACACAGGAGGTGTGCTTGTGTCTGCTTGGCTAGCAGGTGGAGTATAAGTCGTCGTAGCATTTGGGCTACTATAGGTATTTTGCGCCGGAGCTATATAGGTATTGGTTTCTGCCTGATAAGTCGTTTCTTCTTGATAGGTTGCCTCCTCTTGATAAACTTCCTCTTCAGATACCGTGCTTGTTGCTGTTTCAACCTCTTCTGTCACTTCACTGCTAGTCGAACTTGCAGAGGAACCATTCCTTTCAGCTTCTAATTTCTTAGCTGCCTCAGCCCTAATCAATTCAGCCTGTAATCTAGCTTTAGTCTGGGCATCCGTCAAATTATCTGCTGCAACCTTTACCTTATCAATTCTGGTCTGTAGCTCTTGCTTTTTAATAGCCGATTTCAATTTATCAACTGCAGCTTGAGCTACTTCTAATTTCTCCTTGCTAGGATTTCCTTCAAGCGCAATCACAGCATTTTCTGCCGCCTTATAGGTAGGATCTTCGCTAACAAGTTCTTGTCTAGCTACCGAAGTTTCCGTTTTTGTCTGAGTTCCTTTATACCAGCTTGCAACTAAACTAATCAGCAAGACAAGTACCATAAAGGCAACAATGCCCACTTCTGCTGGTGACAATTTTTCAAATTTTCTATTCATCATTCGTTCCTTATGCTATCTGATTGGTCAGAAAAATTAACCTCTTCTACCACTAAATGTGCTGTACTGACCTATTTGGCAGTCTTTACTTTTCCATTCCAGCCATTTAAACCGTAGCTTAAAATATAGATCTCCTTAAAACCTTGTTTCTTTAAGTAAAGAGCTGCTGGCGTAACCAACTGACCACGATCATTTTCATACATCAAAACAGGCTTGTCCTTGCGTAAAGCTGCTGTTGATTGGCGTAATTGTTGGTAGGGAATATTTCTGGCACCCAGAATATGCTTGCGACCGAACTCACTTGGATCACGCAAGTCAATCAACTGTCCACCATGAATTTTCTCTGCAAATTCTGCATTATCAATCACAGTCGCTGCACGACGCAATCTCCAGTAATTAAAGCCCATCCATGAACCTAAAATAATAACAAATACGAGAAATACCCACAAGGCTTCCACTATCTACTCTCCTTCAACTTCTGATACTCTAATTCCAAACGATGTTCCCGTCTCAAAACCAGCTCGGCTTCCATGTAGTCCAACCTATCCAGAAGACCTGCCTGATAGACACGATTTAGCTCTATCTGCATCATCTCAATGTCATACAAGCGATTGCCCATATAGATGATTATACCAAAACGTTTTAGCAACTGTTGCACATCGTATAGTCGTTTCATATATAAAATTTTAGCAGAATATCCGAAGATTTTCAATACAAAAACGCAATCGGTCTTGTCATTTTTTAAGCCAAAAAAGATTGGGTTCTTGCCCAATCTCATTCGTTATGCTATCCAGCCCTTTTCCTGTGCCACCTTAACAGCAGCGGTGCGGTTTTCAGCACCCAGCTTGGACAGGATAGAGGTCATGTAGTTGCGGACCGTTCCGTCAGATAGGTAGAGATGGCTGGCGATTTCCTTATTGGACAAACCATCTGCCACCAGCTTAAGTAGCTGACTTTCTTGGGCTGTCAAGGGACTGCGTTGGGTTAGGAGAATGTCCATCAACTCTGGCGAATATTCCTTCCGCCCCGCCAAGACCGTTTCAATGGTCCGCATGAGGTCTGCGATGGAGCGTTCCTTGAGCACATAGGCATCCACATCTGCCTTGACCGCCCGCTCGAAATAACCCGGTCGCTTGAAGGTGGTCATGATGACAACCTTGACAGGCAAGGCTTGCCCCCGCACCCATTCCAAGACATCCAGGCCCGTCTTTTCAGGCATTTCTATATCTAAGAGCACCACATCTACTGGCTCTTTTTCCAAAAGAGCAATGGCCTGACTGCCGTTTTCTGCCTGTAAAACAGCCTCAACCGCATCTTGAAAGCCCAAGAGCTGACAGAGGGCGTCCCGCAGCATTGCTTGGTCTTCTGCGACTAAGATTCTCATTCTACCACCTCCTCAATCGGAATTCGGATGGACAGGCGGGTGGGCTTGGCTAGAGAGGTAAATTCCAAACTTCCTTTCACCGTTACCAACCTGTCCTTTATGGTATACAATTCCTGACCAGTCAACTGGGCAAAGCCCACACCATTGTCTTCGTAGTATACAACCAATTCTTGCTGGTCCTCTTCAAATATCAAACGGCACTTGCTTGCCTGGCTGTGCTTGAGCAGGTTATTAGCCAACTCTCTCAGCACCATAGCCAGCTTGTTCTGGACAGGCAAGCTGAGCTGCTCTGCTATTTCCCCGCCCAAGACGACCAAATCCACTCCTGCCAAGTACAACATCTGCTGTAAAATCTGGAGTTCCTCTGCCACGGTGTGCTGCTTGAGGGACTGGACACTGCATGGAGTCCTTGGCCAAGGTCTGAAGGTCTGCCACCTCCTTCTTGGCCTGGTCAATCTGGTCGTGGTCTAAAAGTGTCTGGACCAGCTCAGCCTTGACAGACAGCATGGCAAAGACATGCCCCAGTGTGTCGTGCAAGTCCTGACCGATACGGTTGCGTTCATTCTCAGCCAGAAGGAGATTGATGGACGCATTCTGTTCCTGTAGGCGTTGCTGAAGAGCTTCCCGCTTGGTCTCAATCCAGCTGAAAATTAGCAAGGCCAAGCCGAAAAAGTGGATGACAAGTGCAAAGGCTCTCATCTCAAAAGGAACAGGGCCAAAGAGAGCCCAAAGAATAATAGCCAGCAACAAAATCCCGTAGGACACCGTCCGATAGGTCGGTCGATTCTCTTTATAATACCAGCCCAGCATATTGGACAGGTTGAAGATAAAGAGGGAGAATTGCAGATTGCCCCAAAAACTCATGACGGCGATATAGCCAATCAGGTAAAACCAAGCCAGCATGGAATAAAGCTTGTGGTCAGTGTAAAAGAGGGAGCAATAGACTAAAGCAAAGAGAATGGTCGCTAGGACCACTGCCGTCGGATTTGGACTATACTGGGCATAGTAAAAGGGAAAATAGAGAAAGACCATGCCCACGAAGAACATGAGTGGTACCTTTCTTTTTTCAAATATCATCTGTCACCTCACTGCTGCTCCGATTTTCTATTCAGTACTAGAGCAATTCCTAAGAAAATTATCGCATAGCCTAGGACAATTAGCAAGGATTTCCAGAGAAAATCTCCCTCTTGAGCATAGGTGGTCACCAGCTGATTGACATGGTAGCTGGGCATGAGTTTACATATCCGCTGTACCCAGTCAGGAAAGAGGGAAACAGGCATCCAAGAGCCACCCATGATAGCCAGAACAAAGTAGAGCAAGTTTGCCACCACGGACATGGCCTGTTCAGACTGGATTTGCACCAAGAGCAAGCCAATGGCTAGAAATACGATAGAAGTTACAAGGAGTATGAGTGCGGACACGACCCATTCCTGAGCTGACAAGTCTACTCCCTTGACCAAGCCTCCGACCGCAAAGACAAAGGTAATGGAAGATACGAAGCAGAGTAAAACCCGCACCAGTTTAGACAGGTAGTATTGCCAGATTGGCAGAGGCGAATGCTGGATAAAGGTCAACCAGCTATTCTTTCTGTCCTCTGCCAGCATCATGGGAAAGGTGAAAAGGGCAAAGCCCGACATGGAAAAGCCTGTCATAGTCAGCATATAGGACTGGATAAAGGCCTTTTGCATGGCTGCATCATCAAACTGGACCGTTGATGAAAAAATCAGGAAAAAGATGACGGGCATACCGATAGACAGGAGAAAAACTCCCAAACTTCTGGATAATTTTACCGCCTCTACTTGAACTAATGCTTTCATGATTCTTCCTCCCTCGTCTTGTCAAATAGGCTGTTGAGCAGGGTTTTGTTCTGCACTTCCAGGTCTGAAATCCGACAACCTGCCTCCTGCAAACTAGCCCAAACCTGCTCAATGGCTCGGGTCTTGAAGCTGACCGTGTCTTGTTTATAGCTGATTTCATTGATTTCAGCCAAGCTCTCCACCACCGCCGCAAAGGCAATCGGCAAAGTCACTTCTTTTTCTTGCTCCTCACTTCGCATGGCAAATGGCGTGGTATCTCTTAGTAACCGCCCCTGGTGCAAGACCAAAATCCGCTCCGCCGTATGCTCCACTTCCTCGATATAGTGGCTGGTATAAAAAATAGTCACACCCTGAGCCTTGAGTTCATGGACAATCTCCCAAAAACGCTGGCGGGTCGAAGTATCCATACCCGCCGTCGGCTCGTCCAAGAAAAGCAACTTGGGCTTGCCAATCAGGCAGATGACGAAAGCCAAGAGCCGCTTCTGACCACCCGATAGCTTGCCGGCCAGTTGATTTTTTTGCTCTGGGGAAAAGCAGAGCAGGCTGTCGATTTCCACATCTGTCAGACTGTCCTTGTAGATAGCTTGGAAAAAGCGGAGCAATTCCTTGACCTTCAGGTCTGTCGGGATAGCATTTTCTTGTGGTAAGACTGCTACCGTTTCTTTATTGGACCGAGCCTGTGGAGCCAGACTATCCAACAAAACCTGGCCTTTCATCGCCTTCCTATCTCCCAACAAACAGGACATGAGGGTCGTTTTTCCAGCCCCATTTGGACCAATCAAAGCCACACATTCTCCTGACTTGATTTCAAAGGAAATATTGGACAAAATCGTCCGTCCTTTGATGATTTTTTCTAGTGCTTGTACTTCTATCATCTTTCTACCTCCTACTTCTTGAACATCTTACATAGACAGTATATCTCGAAAATGAAGCCCGCACTAGAAGCCTTTGTCATTAACTCATGTGACAAATGTCATTATCAGCAGACCATAATCCAAGCAAATTTCTTGCCTTTTGCTGGATTTTATCTTAGTATAGATATATCAACATGTTCTACATAGTAGAATAACTTGGTGGGCGACCACCCTTGACGCAGAAAAAAGAGGTTTCTTATGTCAGAAGATAAATTGAATGCAAAACTCGACCAATTGGCAGGTTCTGTCAAAGAAGGCTTGGGCAAATTAACAGGCGATAAAGGCCTTGAAGTCGAAGGACTTGTGGAAAAAGGTCTAGGTAAGGCTAAAGAATTAGTTGAAGATGCAAAAGATGGCATTGAAGGTGCTGTTGACGGTATCAAGAAAGCCTTTGATAAGGAATAAGCACAAGGCTATGGAAAAGCCTTGTGTCACTGAACCACACCCCAAAAGGTAGATAGAAAAATCTAACTTCTGGGGTGTTATTTTTGTTCAGTCGAAATCTATTTCGCTCACTATTTAATCATGATATATTCGCTTCGAGACATAATCACTTTCAACTTGCTACACTCTTCATTAGTGTCTTGCTTTGCATGGGTTTTCCACCCCTGTCTAATTGCAAATTCATTCGACTATCGTATATGCAGCAAAAAAGAGTCCTACTGGACCCTTCATCTGTTTACAACTTAGGAGCTTGACCAAGTTCTGCCTGCAACATCCAAATATGTTTTTCAATACTTGCCTTAGCCACATTGAAAATGTCGTTGGTTACGCTGTCACCTTCTTCGTCGCTGACATCAAATCCCTTCTGGAAAAGAGCTGCTAAATAGCGGAACACCTCTACCACACGCGCCAAATGCTCTTCCATCGTTACAGTGTAGTCACCAGGAACTTCCTTGAGCTGACTATTTTCACTAAACTCTTTAAGGGTAGAAAATGGTGCCCCACCTAAGGTGATCAAACGTTCACTCATCTCATCCAAATATCCATCCAACTCATCCATATATTCATCCATCTTTGGATGCCAAATCATAAAGCCACGACCACGCATATACCAATGAACTTGATGGAGGATAGAATGGGCTACTGATAAATCTGCTACTGCCTGATTCAAAACTGCCTTTGTATCAGCCAATGCTACTGATTGACGTGGGCTGAAGGAAGCAATTTCTGCTGGTGTTTGAAAATACTTTTGTTTCATAGTGTTCCCCTTTTTATTTTTTATTTATAATTATTATAAATAAAGACATCCTAAAAATCAAGAAATATACCTTATATTAGAAAAGTTCTAATTTTGTAACATATCTAAGAAAGTTACACCACATAAATGATATAATAAAAGAAAAAAGGAGTTCTCTATGAAAAAAATCGTTTTTGTTTGCTTAGGTAATATCTGTCGCAGTCCCATGGCAGAATTTGTCATGAAAGATTTAACTGATAGCCTGCACATTGAAAGTCGGGCAACATCCAGTTGGGAACACGGCAATCCCATCTACCCAGGTACACAAAAGATTTTCAAGCAACACAATATTCCCTACGACCAAACCAAAACTTCTCAACAAATCTCCCAAGCAGATTTTGAAGAATTTGATGTCATCATTGGAATGGACAGTAACAATGTCCGTGATTTACGGAAAATGGCCCCTGCCCATGCCCAAGATAAGATTTTCCAGTTCGCCGAAAAATCAGTCCCAGACCCTTGGTACACAGGTGATTTTGACGAAACCTATCGTCTAGTCAAACAGGGTTGTCAGGATTGGTTAGAAAAATTATAATATCTCCCGTGTAATATTTTTGTAATATTTGTAAGAAAATGGTAAACTATTTCTGACTGGATTGATACGCTTTTGTTTTATGCTAGAAAGAAGGGTTTTAAAAATCCAGTAGATTATATCGAAAGGGTTTATCTATGAAAGAGTTAACAAACAAACGATTAACATTGGAAGATGTTTCCCGTTTCTTCACACGTAGAAAAGTAGAAGTACTTTCTCTTCTACTGATTTTGATTTGTGCCTTATCTGTTTTTACAGGTCGGATTGGAAATAAGCAGGCCTTGACCTTAGACAATGGTAAATTACAATACAATGGCTATGTGGTCGCTTCCAAAATGAATGGTCAAGGTCAACTGACTTTTGAAAATGGTGACAGCTACCAGGGACAATTCAAAAATGGCATTTTTCACGGTCAAGGAACCTATAAGTCTGCTAGTGGCTGGGTTTACGTTGGCGAATTCAAAAATGGTTATGCTGATGGCAAAGGTAAATTAACAACCGAAGGACAGGCCATTTACGAAGGAAGATTTAAACAGGGGATTTATCAAAATGAAAATTAAATGGTTATCTGCAATTCGTGTCATCGGTCTATCCTTTGTTCTCCTCTACCATTTCTTCATCAAGATTTTTCCAGGTGGATTTGTTGGGGTGGACCTTTTCTTCACCCTATCTGGCTATCTAACGACAGCCCTCTTGATTGATGAGTTTTCAAAGCATAAAAAAATTGATCTTATCTCCTTTTTCCGAAGAAGATTGTATCGGATCCTACCACCTTTGGTTTTAACCGTTCTGTTGGTGCTACCTTTGGCCCTCCTTATTCGAAATGATTTCCTTGCCAACATTGGTGGTCAGGTCACTGCTGCTCTGGGCTTTATGACCAATTTCTTTGAAATCCTGTCTGGTGGTAGCTATGAAAATCAATTTACGCCTCATCTATTTGTTCACACCTGGACACTGGCTATTGAAGTCCAATTCTACATCTTCTGGGCCGGCTTGGTTTGGCTTCTAGCTCGGATATCCAAAAGTGTTGGACAACTTCGTGGAACGATTTTCTTAACCTCCCTCAGCCTATTTGTCCTCACCTTCCTTGGAATGTTTATATCCAGTTTCTTCGTGGACAACTTCTCATCTATCTATTATTCGACTTTTACCCATACCTTCCCCTTCTTTTTGGGTGCTATCCTAGCAACTATAGCAGGTATTGGTCATACATCCGCTGCCTTCCAGCAAACTATTCAGACACTTAGCTTACAGAAGGTCCTCGGACTGTTTGTAGGTGGATTGGCAATCGAACTGATCCTACTATTTACCCTGCAATTTAGTTCTATTTGGACCTACCTGATTGGTTTCCTCTTATCTAGCCTGGCAACTGTTGCCATGATTTTCGCAGCGCGTGTTCTTCATGAAAAAACAGAAAGCATTAAGGAACCTGGCTTCGTTCAATTCTTAGCAGCAATTTCCTACGGTATCTATCTCTTCCATTGGCCACTATTGATTATCTTTACTCAACTAAGCAACGCTACGACTGCTGCTATCTTGTCTTTTATCTTCTCCGTCATTCTAGCAACTATTTCAACCTATCTCCTCGAACCCTTTGTCGCAGGAAGAGTAGGGAAATTGTTTGGGCTTGCAATTGACCTCAAACCCTATAAAAAATGGTTGTCTGGTAGTTTAGGCTTCCTCACTGTACTTAGTCTAGCAATCTGCCTCTTTGCACCACGACTTGGAAGCTTTGAGCAAGAGAATATGATTAGTAGCCTCTACCAAGCCCAAACCCAGCTGGCAACCACTCGTTCAGCAGCTGAAAACTCAAAGGTATCTAGCTTCGATATTCAAAAGGGTGTAACCATGTTTGGAGATTCTGTTACTGTTCGAGCAAGTACGGCACTTCAAGAAGCTATCCCAGGAATTCAAATAGATGGAACAGTCAGTCGAAATCTAACAGAGATTGAAAAATTGATTAAGCTCTACCAACAGAATAATAGCTTGAAAGAAACGGTTATCGTCGCCCTGGGTACCAATACAAGCGATAATTACCAAGAGATTTTGGACAAATTAGTCAAGGACTTTCCTAAAGGACGTCGCCTCATTTTCGTGACACCATACGATGGTAACTTTAGTCCAAGTAATTCTATTTCTTACCAAACAGGTCAATATGAAAAAGAGTTGGCTGATACATACGATTATATTTCAATTGCAGATTGGTACCAGGCCTCTCTGGACAATCCACCCATTTGGTATAACTCCGACTTGGTTCATTTCAACATCGATAATAACGGTGCAGAAATTTTTGCCCAAACTATCAGTCAAGCTATCAAAGCTGTAGAAAATGGACCCATTAAAAACTAAAATAAAAAATTCTTCTGTAACTTTGGATTACAGGAGAATTTTTTATTGTTCGAGATAATCTAATACTCTAATCAATATCTTTGACTTTAAGGCACTATACAAACCATGCTAGACTTTTCCTACACCACTTCACAGAATAAAGGCCAATAGAGCAAAAATCCCCCATCCTTCGGATAGGGGACACAAAATACAACTATTTCTGTTTACTTTGGAAACGCCATTCAAAGCGTTTTTGGTCATAAAATGGATACATGACTTGCAAGAGAGTGAGGGCTAGGAGCCACCCTCCGATAATATCTGTCGGATAATGGACTCCGATATAGATTCGAGAAAGAGCCACTAAAACTGCTAGGATAATCAAACCAACTTGTAGAACAAGTTTTGCCAATCCTTGCTTCATGCGTTGTTGGATAACAATCACTACTGCTCCTGCAATCATCATGGTTGAGGCAGTATGCCAGCTTGGGAATGAATAACCGATAGTATCAATTAGCCATTCGATACTAGGTCGCGGGCGTTGGTAGACATATTTCAGGGCTGTTGATGCCACCCCCATTGCCGCAAAACTAGCAAGTAAGAAATAGGCCTCTATCTTCCACTTTTTATAATAGAAAAAGATAGCAGACAAGATAAGGGTAATCGCCAAAATAATTACTGTGTTCCCGATGACAGTAATAGAAGTCCAAAACTGAGTCGCTCCACTAGAAAGATTTCCGCGAATAGCGGATTGGATAGCTGAGTCAAAACCAGTTAAGCTACTTGGGTAAAACTTGGCTATATAGCCTAAAAATACAAAGGCTAGAGCAAAGAAAGACGCGTTTCGTAAATGGATTTGTTTATTTTTCATAGGTATAGTTTACTTTAAAAAAGTTAAACTTTCTTTAAAATAGGCTGAGCTGCTTTGTTGCAAATATAAAAAACAATGGAAAGAACAATTCCTTGCAAGAGATTAAATGGCAAGACCATAAAGAGTAGGTAATTGGTCAATCCTAAGGTTTCCTTAATATCAAAGTTTGCAAAGGCTGCATACAAAGGTACTGCATAGACATAGTTCAAGACAAGCATGGCAAGGGTTGAACCGAGTGTAGCTACCCCTGCTGTTTTTACATAATTTTTGACAGTTTGGTCATTTTTCCATAAATAAGCCACTGCCAAGATAAAAACCGACATGGCTGCAATATTCATCGGCAGGCCAATAATGGTTGACGGTCCTTGATTGTTCAGAATCAATTTGAGAAGGGTCCGAATCAAAAGAATAGCAAAGCTAGACTTTACATCTAAGATAAGCAAACCAAATAATATTGGTACCAGTGAAAAATCTACTTCCAAGAAACTTGCCGTTGGAATTAAGGGAAATTTCAAGTACATCAGTAGAAATGAAAGGGTTGAAAGAATGGCGATAATCGTCATTTTTCGTGTGTTTGTCATAAAGGTTCCTCCAATTGTGAAAATTGAAGAAGCTTGGAAGGCAGGTCAAAAGAACTACACTTCGTCTTCTCCCATCCAGACTATACTGTCGGTTGTGGAATTGCACCACATCAGCTTGCGCTCGCAGACTACCAACGGTCTATTTTGTTCTAATACTGCGTTAACTCATCTCGACATACATTCAGTATAGTCTTCGAATCGCTGCCTAGTCTTAAAACAAAATAGCCACGTTTTACACTGCCGGTCGGGAATCTCACCCTGCCCTGAAGACTCTTTCATCATACCAAAAAAGCCCTGCAAGTGCAAGGCTTTGGTATTTGAAGACCGTGGGACTTGATAGTTAATACTCTACACCAAATAAAACAGATTGTCTTATCCAACAAATGAAGAAGGTATTGACTGGTACAACTACGATAGACTGAACATAACATTCTAAAGTTCTCTCCCTTAAGAATATACACAATCCAACCATACTTTATAACGATCTAATTTTTTACTTTACATCACTGATTTTAATAAAGGTTTTAATTTCTATATCTCAATCAATAGTCTCTAGTTGACACTGTTAATTGTTTAACCACCTATCTACAATAGAAAACACTGAACTTCCTACATTACCTTTCAGCTCTTTATTTGTTTGAGCATAAGCCATGTTATTTGCAAGACCAACTTCAAATTGGTCAATGAAGAAATGAGGATTATAGGATTTTTTTGAAAAATTCTCCCCCAGTTTCCCCATTTCTTCACGTAATAACCTCTCCGCCAAGGTTCTGTTTTCCTCTTTAGCATTTTCCAACAAATCGTCAAGACTAACTAAACTTAAGTCTGATAGATGCATTAACAGATAAACTTCAAAACAAGGATTGCTAATCCCCAGCTCAAACCCCTCCTTTTGGCAGAGTTTTATTAGTTGGTCATACTGCTGTTCTGTAAAGCTTTCCTTATCTCGATCCACAATCAAACAAATGGTATCTACTTCCTTGTCATATTTAGAAAGTGCAATAATGACAGATAATTGCTGAAGGGTATTCTCCTCTGGATTGATTAGCTTCTGTCCCTTGTATTTTTCAGAAATTTTGCTAATTCTTTTGTATATATCTGGAGCTGTTTGAAGAGGTGGATCATTTCGTAAACTTTTTTGATAGCCTTCAAGTAGTTTGAGATCACTCTCCTCAACCTGTTCAATAACTTGAAAAAAATCGCAAATACTTTGTCCTATTTGCAACGGATTTGACCTGCCTGTATCTTGCCTCAAACGATTCAAAAACATTACTTCACGATTTTTAATACGAGGGTGATTGTAAAAAGCCTTGAAGTAGATAGGTTCTGTCTCGGCTCCTTCGGCCAATACGAATACATAACTGTTCTCTTGTCGGGTATTTGATTTTCTAGGTGTATAACGTGGTGTACCTTCACCCATACGGAAAGAGGTCGTCTTATATCCCATATCCTACTTCCTTCCTTTATCCTCAATTGCCTTTTTCAACTTAGGGATAGCTCCATACCGTCCTCCCAAGTAGGCTCGCAAAATATCCCGATCCTTCCGCTCTTTAAATTCCTCCAAAGAATACAACTGACTACTACCTGTCTCATCCTTTTCCATGAACCAAATCTCATCTCGGCGTAGCAGGCTTTGATCTAATAAACGGTCTTCATGGGTTGTTGCTATAACCTGACTATTTTTAGGCTCTTTTGCCAAAAAGCGCTCAACAAAATCAAAAGCTAATATAGGGTGCAAACTTCGATCAATTTCATCAACAATATAGACCTTCTCTTCTTGGTTATGGATGATATTGAAAAGCTCAACTAGGCGACGTGTTCCATCGGATTCATCCTCAAGCGACATTGGATACTTTAATCCTTCATGCTGGAATCTTAATTCGTAAATATCTAACTGGTCCTGACCTTTTGGCAGTTCAAAGAGGTATATAGCTTGCTTCTGCTGAAACGGTAATTTAGCGATTTTTGTTTGTCTGTAATCTCTCAAATCCTCATCTTGGGATATATACGAGTTAGCTACATCATCCGAAAAAGAAGTTAGCCTCTCTATCACACTACTAAATAAATCATGTCTATCGTTCAATAATTGTTCAATTCCGACCATTGCTTCATTCGAAATTCTCTCCGGCTGACCGTCAAGCTTGATTTTTTCAAGGTTTATGATTCCTGTTCCATTCTCATTTAGAAACTGAATAATTTCTTTCTGGTAGGATTCATGCACCCAGGAATTCTTGCCAAAGTACTCTGGAGGAACTGCATCATTAACAGAGACAATTTGCAAAGTATTGCGAAACCAAGAATAAACATCCGAAAAAACACTTGCTCCTGTATCCGAAATTAGCTTGTCCTTGTCATTAGACAGATAGTTAAGTAGTAACCGTGAGGGTAGCTTAGAGCCATCCTCAATATAGATGTCTAAACGCTTCTTATCCTCTTCTTTAAGGGACAAATAGTGCATGTTTACTTCAATTACATACTGTGGTCTAGAGTTGACAAGCTCTGAAATATTTTGATCTATAGACCATTCTGCTTCTTCCCCTTGCTTAAGCTGGCGAGAGTAAATAAGTTCCTCTTTTTTATCTGTGATGTCATATAGCCATTCCTCTGTAATTCTTCGTTTGCTTAATATCATTGCAAAACCATAGCTATACAACCTTTCACCGATCTTGATATCATACTCAAATCTAGTACGCCTCTCCTTATTTTTGATATTTCCTGCATGGGCAAAATTCTGGATACCTATAAATTCATCAATTCCAAAAATGATCATTTTCCAAGAACATTCAATTGCTTTAAATAAACCAGTTTTCCCCGAAGCATTGGCTCCGTAAATCGCAGTAAAACGTTGTAGATTAATGACATCATTTTCATAAATATTTTCTGGATGTTGACGACTAGTCCCTGTTTTCATTGTTAAACTGACTATTTTATCAAAGGTTAAAAAATTTTCAACCGAGAAATTGATAAGCATATTCATCCTCCTATAGTAAAATAAGTTACGATTTTTTCGTATTACTCTCCTGTATTATACCATTTTTCCCAGAATATTTACATCAAACCATGATTTATACGTGAAAAAATCGATTTTATCGACTTTCTTATAAGAATAAATTTGCAAAACAACAGTATATCCTTGCAAGTGATTATATATATTTTCAATACATTGCACCTTAAATAAAAATGGATCCCTCTGAGTGTTCCATTAAAAAAGACACTTTAAAATATAAAATTGACGAAAGCCTATAATACAAATCTTTCTTCAATACTGTTTTATTATCTTTAGTTTTACCACTAATACTAATTATGGTTTCTGACGACTCTACTCTACAATTAGTAAATTAATCAGCTACTTGGAATACATCAGCAAAGCTCCCTCTAAAATATAAGCCAACCCCTGAAATCATCCAGGCCAACTTCCTTATATCCGTCTCATCACTTACTAGACTACATCTATATTAAGAGAGGTCGAAAGCAACCGATAGACAGGAACTACTAGCTCTTCAATTTATCCTCTTCATAGGTATGGACCAACTCCAAGCCCACAAAGTTTTGCTGACGAAGGGCTTCGTAGACAATCATACATACCGTATTTGAGACATTGAGACTACGAACATGCTCATCATTCATGGGGATGCGAATGGCTTTTTTGGGATGAATTCGCATAAATTCTTCCGGTAAGCCCTTATCTTCACGACCAAAGAGAAAAAAGTGAATACCATCTTGATAGCTTTCTTCCGAATAAGTTTTATCCGCAAACTTAGACACCAAATGAACTCGACCATGCTTACTTGCATAGTCCATAAATTCTGTCAGATTTTCATAGAAACGAACATCCAACTTATCCCAATAATCCAAACCTGCACGCTTCATCTTACGGTCATCAATGGGAAAGCCCATGGGTTTGATGATATGGAGGGGGCTGTTGGTCGCGGCACAGGTTCGAGCGATATTTCCTGTATTCTGGGGAATTTGTGGCTCAAACAGAACAATATGGTTTGTTGCGGTTTCTTCAGTGTACTGTAATTCTTCAATATTCATACTTTTTATTTCCTCAAACTAGGGCAGTGATTATTCGGACAAAAAAATAGCCACACTGCCCGGAGTCAAGCTCAGCAAACAGCATGGTGAATGATGATTCATTCACTTAACTCACAACAGGTTTGAGTTAAATCAATGAAATCGTATTTCTATTGTAACTTAAAAAAGGCTGAAAATCAAGACTTTTGCCTTATTTTTTTAAAATAAGGCAAAAGTAACTCAAGCTTCCGTCCAATACAAAAATAGATCGACAGCTTTACTAATCCCCTCCCATCCCCCAATCAAGTCCAGAAAGTTTAAACTTCCTACCAGACTAGAAGAAAAAGTAGGTGACCCTACTTTTCACAATTTCTCTTTAAACTAAATTTCTCTGGAACAGGATCCAAGCCTCCATCTACAAAGGGATGACAGCGACCAATTCGAGCCAAGCCCATCAAAAATCCCTTGATTCCATGTTTCTGTAAGGCCTCTGTCATGTAACTTGAACAAGTCGGCTGATAGCGACAGGAAGGTGGAAAGAGGGGAGAAATGCATTTCTGGTAAAACCTGACTAAGCCTATAAGGAGCTTGGTCATTTTTTCTTCACCGGTTTTGTTACTGCTAAGGTATGCAGTTTACTGATGTCTTTCTTATTAAGTTTGCGGTATTCACCTGGACGCAAACCAGTCAGGTCCAAATTCCCAAAGCGTGTACGAGAAAGCTTGTCCACCTGCAGACCAACGGCTTCAAACATCTTCTTAACCTGATGATTACGTCCTTCATGGATAGTCAACTCAACCACAGAACGATTATTTACAGGGTCAACCTTGATAATCTCATAAACAGCTGGCTTGGTTTTCTTGCCATCAATGACGACACCTCGGGTCAAGGGACGGAGTACTTCCTTATTGGCAACTCCTTTGACACGCGCCAAGTAAACCTTATCAATCTCATTTCGAGGGTGAATCATCTCATCCGTAAAATCACCGTCATTGGTCAAAATCAAGACCCCTGACGTATCCCAGTCCAAACGACCAACAGGATAAATCCGCTCTTTTACAGTCGGTAACAAGTCCACAACGGTCTTTCTTCCCTTGTCATCTGACACGCTGGAAATAACTCCACGTGGTTTATTGAGGAGGTAGTAAACCTTCTCTTCATTGTAGATTGGTTGCCCTTCTACTTCTACAATATCTCCAGACTTAATAGTCGTTGCCAACTCACGGACAACTTGACCATTGACGGTAACACGACCTTGCTTAATCAATTCTTCTGCCTTACGACGACTGGCTACACCAGCGTGGGCAATGTATTTGTTAATTCTCATTTTCTAACTCATTTCTTTCTAGGAATAGCTCGGTTTCTTGCTCCACCAAGTCAAGTTCTGATACATCAGGCAATTCTTCTAGACTGTTAATCCCCATGTAATCCAGAAAATAATCCGTTGTGACATAAAGATTGGGTCTGCCAAGTACCTCTTTCTTCCCATTCTCACGAATGAGGTCAAAGGCCTGCAATTTACTGATGGCACCGCTGGAATTAACCCCGCGAATATCATCAACTTCAATCCGTGTGATAGGTTGCTTATAGGCTACGATTGACAAGGTTTCTAAAAGGGCTCGTGACATGGTCTGATTGATTGGTGTTTTTGCATAGATACGCAGAAGATTTGCATATTCTTTTTTGGTGACCAACTTGTAGCGATTGGAGGATTCTAAGAGAGCCAAGCCTGATGCCTGGTCGGCCATGTATTTTTCACTGAGTTTCTCTAATTGCTGACTAACAGCTGTCGGCTGCAATTCCAACATTTCAGCCAAATTGCGTAAACTCAAGCCATCCTCACCTGCCACAAAAAGCAGGACTTCGATTTCAGCTAAGCGATTCATCTTCACTCCTTACTAGATAAATATCTCCAAAAGTTTCCTTTTGTTCCAAGATAATCTCATGAACCTTGACCAACTCCAAGGTGGCAAGAAAAATAGTGATCACTTCATTGATATCCTGGCTTTCCTGAAAAAGCTGATGTAGTTCAATGCGGGGAGCAACTTGAAAACGACTACGGACAAGGTCCATCATGTCTTCGATTTTATACTCATCACGAGCAATGGTTGCATGTGACTGACGAAGGCTAGCCTGTTTTTCAGCCATGACCTTAGAAAAGGCAAGGAAAATATCGATGACAGTCTTATCTTTAGCCAGCTGGACATCCTCATAAATCAAGTCCAGCTTAGGTTTTGAAAAATAATTGGCACGTTCATCATGCTGCTCTCCCAGTTTTTCGCTGAGGAGCTTAAACTTACGGTACTCTTCCAACTGGTCCAAGAGGTCCATTTCTGGGTCGTCCTCAGGATCTGTCTGTTCAACGACTTTTGGCAAGAGCCTCCGGCTTTTAATGACCATCAATTGACTGGCCATGACCATATACTCTCCTGCCACCTCCAAGCGCATGGCTTGCAAGGTCGCAATATAGGCCAGATATTGTTCAATGACTTCCGTAATCGGAACCTCGTAAATGTCTACTTGATACTTGGACACCAGATGCAGTAAGAGATCCAAGGGGCCTTCAAAATCTTTTAATTTTATATCCATTATCTAAATTTTTCCAAACTCATGCTTGTTTTTAGTCCCAACTGCTTGGCGATTTGGTCCAGGGATTTTCCTTCTCTGATTTGAGCTAGAATGTACTGTTCTCGCAATTTTTGAGCGGTCCAATCCGACTTCCCAATGGATTGAACAAATTCGGTCAAACGATTGAAAAACCATTGGCGAGAATAGGTCTGTCCTTTCTTGTCAAAGACATAGTGCCCTGTCAGATGCCCTTCAAGATAGCCAACTAATTCCTTGGGAATGGACAGAACACGCTTGGTCACACCTTTCTCTACTGTCAAGACTTGAAAATCCAAATTGATCTGCTGGCTGGTCAGCTCTGCTATTTCACTAGGCGTCAAACCTAAATATGCTATCAAAAGTGCGATAAGCTGGCCCTCCAGCCAAGGACTTTCTTGAAAGAGTAAAGACAGGTCTTCGCTTTCCAACTTCTTTTTGACACGAGCCGGTCCTGCCATGGCCTGTAGCTTGTAAAACCTGTCCAAGTGCCCTCTTTCATAAAGAAAGTAGAGAAATTGATTGACCGTCGATAGCTTTCTTCTCTGAGCTGCAGGTTTCAAGTCTAGCAGGGACTGCTGATAAAGCAAGAGTGACTGCTGATCTATGTCGCCCTTGGTCAACTCCACAAATTGCTGTAGGTCATAAGTATAGGATTTTTGACTGTTGACACTTACCTTTTTAGTCTGGATAAACTCTCCTATAGCCTGCTTCATTTCTTGCCTTCTTTTGATGCCAAGGGAAAATTATGCAAGAGCGCATTGATGGCTTTCAGAATAGATTTACGGGTAATAATGCCAAGGAATTCCCTGTTTTCTCCAAGAACTGGTAGGAAGGACTGATCAACTAGCTTGCGCATGACTTCTGTCAAATCATAATCCAAACCTACCGTTTCTACATCCGTCTTTGCAATCAGTGAAATATCCGTGTTCAATTCATCGTCTGATAACTCATGCTCAGCCTGGTATTTAATGATTTCCGTCAAGCCAATGGTTCCAAAGAATCGGCCGTCTTCTGTTACCACTGGTACGCGGGAATAAGTCATGTGGCTGAGCAACAATTTAGCATGATCAATATTATGGGTATCGATAATAACAGCCAATTTATCTGCTGGTGTCAAGAAGGTTTCTTCTTGGTCCAATAAAAAGGCCTCAAATTCTCGTGCAATCATCTTGAAATATCCTTTGTCAATGCTGGGTAAAGTTGGTGCTGTCGGTTGTAGTAATCCACATGGAAGTGATCATCATAGATAGTCACAAGAGCATAGAGACATTCTCTGACCAAACCACGAGGTTGACTAACGGAGCCAGGATTGAGGAAGAGGGTCTTGCCACGCACTTCCGCATCAGGTACATGCAAATGCCCATACAAACAAATATCCGCATCCACTTCCTGTGCCCAATAATCCAAGCGTTGCCAGCCATAGTTAATGCCATAGAGGTGTCCATGGGTTTGGGCAATGGTCACACCATCCAATTGAGTAATGAGCTGGTCAGGGTAGCCACCAAAGTAGTCGCAGTTGCCATTGACCACTTGGATCCCATCCCACAAACTATCTTGACTGTCCAGCTCCGAATCACCATTGTGAAAGATAGCATCGACCTTGCCAAGATAGTGGTTTCTAATCTCTTCTACAATCTGTCTGTCCCCATGAGAATCACTCATGACTAGGATTGTTTTGCTTGCTCCTGCCATACTGGAAATGCCTCCACTAATTTTTCTAGTGCTTGTGCACGGTGGGAAATCTGATTTTTTTCTTCTAAGGTCAATTCTGCCGAGGTCTTACCTGTTTCACCGACGAGGAAAAGTGGATCATATCCAAACCCATTTTCCCCACGGAGGTCCATTCCGATAAAGCCTTCCCAGTCTGCTTCGACCACCAAACTATCACGATTTGGAGCAGCCATGACCAGAGTACAATGGAATTGTGCCGAACGATCTTTCAGTTCAAATACCATGGCCAATTCATGCAAGAGCTTGGCATTATTGAGCTCATCTGTGGCGTCAGGACCTGAAAAACGGGCAGACCAGACCCCTGGCAGTCCGCCAAGCGCATCAACCTTCAAGCCTGAATCATCAGCTAAGACCATCTTGCCTGTCAGCTCTGCTATGGTTTCAGCCTTGAGCCGTGCATTTTCCTCAAAAGTCATCCCTGTTTCTGCTACATCTGGCAGGTCAGGATAGTTGTTGAGGTTCTCAACTTGGTAGCCAAAGCGCTCAAAAAACTTACGGAATTCCTTAGTCTTACCTTCATTTTTGGTGGCAATCAAGATGCTATCTCCCACGCTTGCCAACCCCTTGTCTTGACCGAAGAAATCGGACATAACTACTCCATCTTTTGGCAAATGAACCAGGAATAGCTTATCTCCCTCGGTCACTAAGATAGCACCTTGGTGTTGGAGGGCCTTGAACTGTCTATTGTTTAACTCATTCAAAACATCACAGGCAAATTGAAAGAGGGCAAATTCAGACTGAAGTTTAATCACCTCAATATTGACACACTGGTTAAAATTCTCATCTTCATAATTACCAGCAATCAGTTTGTCAAATAATTGACCAATCTGGTAAATTTCCTGCTCTCTGCCATTTTCACCAAATGAACCAAATAGATTGGCAAAGCTGGCTTTTCCGATAAACCAATTGTGTTCATCTCTGTATTCGTATATCTTGTCTGTCATAGTTCTACATGCTCCACATGAATATCAATGCCCATCCAGCTTTCAGCTATTTCTTTAAAAGCTGCCGGACTAGCTGTTGTGTAAAATCTGTGCTGAATATCCTTTTCGGTACGGCTGCGGTTGATTTGAAAATAATTTAATAAAACAGAAATATCTCGCGCACATTCTGCCCCACTGTCAATCAACTTGACATCCTTGCCCATGGCATTCTGGATAATGGGACGGAGAAGTGGATAATGGGTACACCCCAAAACCAAGGTGTCCACTTTCCCAACAAGTGGCCGAAGTGTCTCATAAACAACCTTTTTGGCAAGACTGGATTGGTGGCTATTGGACTCAACCAGTGGTGCAAATTTGGGACAGGCTAGGCTGTCTACCTGCGTTTCTGGAGAAAGGGCCTGAATCTTTTGTCGATAAATATCTGATTGAATGGTCATAGCCGTTCCTAAGACACCAACCTTACCAGTTTGCGTTGCCTTAATAGCTGCCGAAGCACCTGGTAAAATAACACCCAAAACAGGAATATCCAACTTTTCCTTGACTTCTTCCCAGGCTACCGCTGTTGCCGTATTGCAGGCAAAGACAATCATTTTTACATTTTTTGTCAAAAGGAAATTGACCAATTGCCAAGTATATTCTCTGATTTGTTCTGCTGGACGTGGTCCATATGGTGCCCGTGCCGAATCTCCGATATAAACGATTTCTTCATGGGGAAGTTGGCGCATTAACTCACGCGCAACCGTTAATCCCCCCACACCTGAATCTAAAAAACCTATTGGTCGATTATCCATAATACTGAGAATAGCCAGAAAATCTGACTAGCCTTTCTTTTCTACTCAAAAAATGGGATCTGGGAATGAATATCCCAGTCCCAGTTTGATTATTTTTTCTTGCTTGCCACTTTTTGTTGGCTCTTGATTTGGCGAAGTACTTGTTGTACTTTTGCTTCGCTTGGCTTTTGACCCATTTGGCTCATCATCAAGCGCAAAGCATTTTCATCCAAAACTGGCTTGTCAGCAATGTAGTTTTCCACTTGTTTGCGAGACAAGTAAATACCCAAGGCTACACCACCTGCAAATGCCACAAGCACCAAAACAATTACTAAACCGATACCTAATTGCATATCAATCTCCTCAAATCTTTATTTCTACATAACTACTTCTATTATACCAAATTCAGCAGGCTTTTCCAAGACTTACCTGTCAAAATCAAAACCGTAAATGGTCGCAAAATAATCCTCAGGTTTTTCAGCACGACGAATCATCCGCGCTGCGCCATCTTCCTGCAAAAGAATTTCAGAAGAACGCAGACGACCGTTGTAGTTGTAACCCATGGAGAAGCCGTGGGCACCACTGTCATGAATGACCAAGGTGTCTCCTACTTCTGCCCGTGGTAATTCACGATTAACTGCAAACTTGTCATTGTTTTCACAGAGGGAACCAGCCACATCCACCACTTCGATTGGCGCATCTGGGCGCGTGATGTTAGTAATATGGTGGTAGGCGCCATAGAAGGCAGGACGCATGAGGTTGGCAGCCGATGCATCGACACCAATATAAGTCCGATAGGTTTCCTTACGATGGAGCACCTTTGTAATCAAGTGACCGTGTGGCGCCAACATAAAACGACCCAATTCTGTAAAGATTTTAACATGTCCCATACCAGCTGGTGTGAGAATTTCCTCGTAAACCTTGCGAACTCCCTCGCCAATGACAGCAATGTCGTTCGGTTCTTGCTCAGGACGATAGTTGACTCCAATCCCACCTGATAGGTTGATGAAGTCTAAGGTCACACCTGTTTCCTCACGAATTTCCAAGGCCAATTCAAAGAGTTGACGAGCTAAGACAGGATAGTAGTCATTTGTTACTGTATTCGAAGCTAAAAAGGCATGGATACCAAATTCCTTGACACCCAGCTCTTTCAATTCCTTATAGCCTTTCATTAACTGTTCCTTGGTCATGCCAAACTTAGACTCTTCTGGGTGGTCCATAATATCCGTTCCCAGCGAGAAGACCCCACCTGGATTGTACCGGAGGCAGACCGTTTCTGGGATACCAGCAACACTTTTCAAAAACTCAATGTGTTCGTAAGCATCCAAGTTGATTGTTGCACCAACTTTACGAGCGTATACAAACTCTTGGGCTTGCGTATCATTGGATGTGAACATGATGTCCTTGAAACCCATTTTTTCACTCATGAGCACTTCTACATCTGTCGCACAGTCCACTCCACAACCTTCTTCTTTAAGAATTTTTAAAATAGCTGGAGTTGGAGTCGCCTTGACCGCAAAATATTCCTTAAAGCCTTTGTTCCATGAAAAAGCTGCATTAAGGGCACGGGCCTTCTCACGAATGCCTTTTTCATCGTACAAATGAAAAGGAGTCGGAAATTGCTCCGTAATGGTTTCTAAAACTTCTTTACTAACAAATGGTGTCTTGGTCATATCTCTACCTCATCAAATATTTTTCCTATTATACCACAGAACATCCTTTTCAGAAAATGAAAAATCCACTCTTACGAGTGGGTAATGACTAATCTCTATTCATCATTCCAAAAATGCGAAGCAAGTTGAGGAAGAGGTTAACAAAGTCAAGGTAGAGTTGAAGAGCCATAGACACTACCCAACCATTCTGGACATTGCCACCCGTCTGCTCAAAGACATTGCGGATACGTTGGTTGTCATAAGCAATCAAGCCTGAGAAAACAAGAACTGACACGATAGACATGGCAAAGCTGATACCTGAACTACGAAGGAAGATGTTGATGATACTGGCAATCATAATTCCCCAGAGGGCAGCACGCAAGGCTTGGGCCATACCTGAAAGGTTTTTCTTGGTCGTCATACCAATCACTGCCATAATGGCAAACATAAGAGCAGCAGATAGGAAGGCCAAGGCAACTGTTTCGGTCGTATAGAACATCAAGACCATGCTGATAGTCAAGCCATTGGTAACAGAATAAGCCAAAAACATTGGTAGAGCCATTGGACTATTTTTGGCAGCCATGGTAGAAGCTGCAACCACCAGGGCAATCTGTCCCAACATGACCAACACCATGACAATAGAGCCAGCACTAAGCAAACTATAAAGCAATTGCTGGAAGACGGTAACCGCCAAGAAGGAAACAAAGGCTGACAAGCCAATTCCCATAGCAACTACAGCATAAATCTTCCCAAAGAAACGGTTAAGAGCGGTGTTATCCACCTGATTGATGATAAATGAATCGTTGTTCATATAGTTCTCCTTTTATATCCTACTCAAAACGCAGGACCTTTCGATTTTTCCATTTATATTGCAAGGGCAGGGTAAACTCACGAACTGCCCAATATTTATCTACACAGGTCACAATCCATGATTCCTTATAACGGGGCGGAGCCAAGGTGGCACCAAACATATGCTTGACAATAATATCTTCTTCCACCTTGTTGAGCTTAGTTAATTTCTGGGCATTGCGCTTGGCAATCCGTGGATGGACCCAGGCATGGCTCCTGTTAAATTTAGTATCACGCCAGTCATAGAAGAAGAGATCATGCAGAAGACCACCTCGTGCAGTCGACTTGGCATCCCAGCCAAATTTCTTGGCAATTTTGTAACTGGTATAGGAAACATTGATAGAATGTTCCAAGCGGGTCGAATGGTAGTGGTGGGGAATATCTGCTAACTTTTGCACCTTTTTAGTGTCAATCAAGTGACCGACATAGGCCATATATTCTTTATCTTTTTTATAAGCACCCATAGATGTAAACCTCGTTTTGTTATTATAACACAGTTTAGACTTCTTGGCTTAAATAAAGCTAAAGACTAAAATACCAGCTGCAATAGCAACATTCAAACTCTCTGCTTGACCAGGCATGGTGATATGAACCAATTGATCTGCCTCTTCAGACACAAAATCAGAAATGCCCTGACCTTCATTGCCCATAACAAGCGCAAAGCAAGCTCCTGGCGAAACCTTCCTATAGTCCACAGACCTACTGGACAAGGTTGTCGCCAAGACTTCCACCTGATTATTTTTTAAAGTAGAGAAAACATCCTTAATTGGCAAGCGATAAATAGGTAGATGAAAATGACTTCCCTGCATAGAACGAAGGACCTTCATATTGTAAATATCAGCCGACTTATCTGTCAAAAAGACGCCATCAAAACCAGCCGCATCAGCCGTACGTATGATGGTGCCAACATTCCCCGGGTCCTGAACATCTTCCAAGACTAGAAACCTACCCTCCAGCCGCTCAGGCAAATCCTGACTAGGTAGAGCAAGTTGGGCAAGAACCCCTTGCGGTGACTTAGAATCAGTCAAATCTTGCATGATTTCTGGGCTGACCACTGTCACCTTTTCCAGCTGAGCAACCCTGTCCACATGCTCTTCTATGACCAATATGTGTTCAATACTTGCTCCTGCCTTCACAGCTTCTTCTAATAAATGCCATCCTTCAATCAAATAAGATGAAGTACGGTATTTTTTCTGCTGTAATTTCTTAATTTGTTTGACCAGATTATTGGATTTCGAACGGATAATTTCCATAGTTTCCTCATTTTCTTTCTTACCCAACAATGATATAATAAAGTAAAGTTCTTGTCAAAAGGAGAAGCTTATGAGAAAGGTTAAAATGATTGCATCTGGTCGGGTGCAAGGAGTTGGTTTTCGTTGGGCTGTCCAATTTTTAGCAGTGGAAATTGGTGATATTTACGGCAGGGTCTGGAACAATGATGATGGAACAGTCACTATCTTGGCTCAGTCCGAAAACGCTGATAAGCTCAGCCATTTTATCCATGAAATCCGAAAAGGCCCCTCTCGTATGGCAAAGGTTAGTTATCTGGATGTGACCCTTGCTAACTTTGACGACTACCATGATTTTCAGGTCAGTCATAGGTAAAACTTGAAAATTGACCGTAAAAACAGTAAAATAGAATGTATCATGTAAAAAGGAATGTAGCAATTTGAAAAAGAATAAACGTCTACTCTTAGCCAGCATGGCTCTTGCCAGCCTTGTATTTTTGGCTGGATGTGTCAAAACTGATAAAAAAGGTGTTCCAACCGGTGAAGGCTGGGTTTATAACTATCTGGTAGAACCAATGGGAAACCTGATTACCTTCTTTGCTGAAAATCAAGGACTTGGTTTTGGTCTTGCCATTATCGTGGTAACCCTCATCGTTCGCTTCGTGATTATGCCGCTCGGTATCTATCAGTCTTGGAAAGCAACCTACCAATCAGAAAAGATGAACTACCTCAAGCCAATCTTGGGTCCTATCCAAGAGCGCATGAAAAATGCAAGCTCTCAAGAGGAACAATTGGCTGCGCAACAAGAATTCTTTGCGGCTCAAAAGCAGTATGGAGTAAGTGTATTTGGCGGCATGGGCTGTCTTCCACTCCTTATCCAAATGCCTTTCTTCACGGCTCTCTTCTATGCAGCCCGTCACACACCAGGTATCTCTGAAGCCTCATTCTTAGGCATTCCTCTTGGTCAGCCAAGTATGATTCTGACTGCTGTAGCAGGTATTCTCTACTATGCCCAATCCATGTTAATGCAGGTCGGTATGGATGAGGAACAGAAAAAGCAAATGCAAACCGTGACCTATATGAACCCTATCATGATTGTCATTTTCTCTTGGACTTCACCAGCTGGTGTCACTCTCTACTGGGTAGTCGGCGGTATTGTCGGGCTCATTCAACAAGCCTTAACCAACTTCATCCTCAAACCAAAAGTTCGCGCCAAGGTAGAGGAAGAATTTAAAAACAATCCACCAAAACCCTACAAATCTACCGTAAAAGATGTCACTCCCAAAGCATCTGCTATCATCGAAGAAAAGACTTCTAAAAAATCAAATCGCAACGCTGGTAAACAACGGTCTAGATAAAACATAACAACCATCTCCTAGGATGGTTGTTTTCTTATGCAAAAAAATGCTAGGCTAAGCCCAGCATCTCCACATCTTATTTTGTTTTTTCTACTTTCAAGATTTTTACTTCGTAGCTTCCAGCAGGGGTTTCAATGGTCGCAACATCTCCTGTTTTCTTACCAATCAAAGCATGACCGATTGGACTTTCATTAGAAATCTTACTCGCAAAAGCATCTGCGCCTGCAGCGCCAACGATATGGTAAACTTCTTCTTCCGTTTCACCGACTTCTTGAACCGTTACAGTCTTACCAATTGCTACTTCATCTGCAGCTACTGCGTCACTGTTCACAATCTCTGCATAACGAATTTTTGTTTCAATTGTTGAGATTTGACCTTCTACAAAGGCTTGTTCATCCTTTGCCGCCTCATACTCAGAGTTTTCTGAAAGGTCCCCGTAAGAGCGTGCAATCTTAATACGCTCTACAATTTCTGGACGACGGACTAGTTTTAACTCTTCCAATTCTCTTTCTAATTTTTCCTTCTCTTCCAAGGTCATTGGATAGGTTTTTTCTGCCATGATATTTCCTTTTCTTTCTATATTTTCATGAAAACAAAATTATGTGGAAAACCACATAATTTTGTTATAAATTACTAATTTACTCTAAGTGAGCATTGACATACTTGGCAACGTTTTGATCGTGTTCCTCAATAGTTTTAGCATAGTAAACCGTACCTGTTGTAACATCTGCTACGAAGTAGAGATAATCCGTTGTATTGGCATTGATGACGGCTTCAATCGCTGAAACACTTGGGCTATCCACTGGCCCAGGCATTAACCCTGGCGTCCAATAGATATTGTATGGTGACTCAATATTTGTATCAATTCCAGCATCCTCTGCCAAGGTTGTTTCTTGACCAAGCTTGCCTTGAGCATAAAGAATAGCGATATTAGACTGCAAAGGCATTCCGCTATTGATACGATTGAAGAATACACTTGCAATATTACGACGGTCCTCATCCGTAGAACCTTCTTTTTCAACCAGTGAAGCCAAGGTCAGCACTTCGTTAACTGTCAAGTTTTTGCTAGCAATCGTTTCATAGTATGGCTGCAAGCGAGCATCCATGGCTGCAATCATTTGTTCAACCAACTCTTCCATGGTGGTTTCTTCTGTATATTCATAGACAGCTGGGAAGAGATAACCTTCCAATTGGTAAATAACACCACTATCTGTTGCTGGTAGGCTAGCAAATAATTGTGGATAAGCAACAACCATACGATTGATGAAATCTGTATTGGTTACTGTAGCCATAAAGGCTTCCGATGTAAACGGAGTCTTGTCATTCTGATCTTCCGTCTGAGTATTGTTAGTGATTGCCTGAGAAATCTGAGTCAGTGTATAACCTTCTACAATGAGAATCTTACCTGCCGGTTCCTTTTGGGCAGTTGGAGTACCACTCTCCTGAAGCGCCTTAGCAATATCATCTACTGACATGGTCTGCTTCAAATTATAAAAACCGCTTTGGAAGTTGTTATAACTCTTAATCTTAGAATAATAGTTAAAGACAGTTGCGTTTTTAATCAACTTATTCTCAACCAAAATCTTACCAATATCAAGGGTTGTTGAACCCTCAGGGATTTCGACCTGAACAGCTTCGGTCGCCTTTGTATCAACTGGGGCCAAGCTAGATTTAATCCAAATAAAGCCGGTAATCCCTGTAATCAATACAGCCAAGACAACAATAGACATGACGACTGAAACAATTCGTTTCGCAGCCTTATCTTGTTCCTGACGGCGTTGCTTGCTTGTTTTCTGGAGTGAAGTCTTTCTAGATTGGACAGGTTGTACACTCTCTTCCTCCCCAGCCTCAGCTGTAGTTGGCAGAGCCGCAGACACAAGAACTGCTTCATCCAATGTAAGAATTTCTGTATCCCCAGTTACTGCTGATACATCTTCTGTCGGAAAATCTAGGAAAGTATCTTCCAAAGAAGTTGCTTCTTCCGTTGAGAATTGTTCCTCCTGGACGGTCCTAGTTGTTTCTTCTTTGAAATCCACCGTGTTAGCTGCAACTAAGTTTCTCAGTTCTTCAAGATTACGTTCTACAGTATCTTGTGGAACGGTTGTCACAGTTTCTTCAACTTCTCCAACCAGGCTTGAAGTTACTTCCTCAACCTTTGTGTCCTCTTGCTGTTCAGTTTCTTCTACAAGATAGGAATTTGGAAAGACAACTCCACCAATCTTCACCGTTTCATGCTTATCATCCACGGTTTGACTATCTTTTACAAGATTCTGAAGTTCCTCAACGACTTCTTCGTGCTTATCAAGCTCAACTTCTTCTGTTTGGGCTGCCAATCGCTTGGTCTTTAGCTCTTCGAGTTCCCGCAAAATCTGATCGCGAAAACTTGAAGACTGCGTGTTATTTTCGTTCGTATCCTTTGTCACGCTATTGCTCCTTTCACACAGTTACTATACATTATATCTCAAAGAACTAGGAAATGCAAGAAATTCCCTTTATATCAAGCTTTCCAATACATGTCATACCACTCTTTTCCTCCAAACTGAGATCGGGAAGGGCCAGCATCCTCAAATTGATTGAGTTGATAATACCTAATCAAACTCTCATTACATGTCAAGGCAATTCCTTGGTAGTTTCCTTGAACAGCTACTTCTTTTAGACCTGCAAGCAAGAGGGTGCCTACTCCCTGTCCTTGATAACTTGGAGCTACCGACAAACTAGCAATTGTTAGATGGTAGCCTACAGGAGCTACTGGTTCTTCCAGATAAAAGATATCATCTGTAACCCTATTGGCTAGCGACGGGCAAGCTAATATAAAACCTGCCAGTTCACCTTCATTTTCCATCACTAAGCAAGTTGGTGAGAAAAGCTGCACATACCTTTCCAAAACAGTTTTTGAAATCTGTTCATCTTCAGAAAAATTTGCCCTCTCAAGAGCAGCTACAGCCTCCAAATCTTCCTGCCTGATATTGCGAATTTCCATAATTTTCTCCCTATATAGCTGAAAAACAGGGGCCAGGGGCCTCCGTCTTTCTGCTTTTATTGAACGTTATTAGTTAAGTTAGATAGCAATCTCTCAAAGGAATACTCATAAGACTGAATATCTCCAGCACCCATAAATACATAGACTGCATTGTCGTGATTCAAGAGCGGTGAAGTATTTTCAACTGTGACCAGACCACCTTTTTTGTTGATTTTAGCAGCCAAGTCTTCCACCTTAACCTGACCATTGTCTGTTTCACGCGCAGAACCATAAATTTGCGCCAAGTAAACGGCATCTGCTCCATTCAAGGCTTCCGCAAACTCATCCAAAAGGGCGATGGTACGCGTAAAAGTATGTGGTTGGAAAATAGCCACCAACTCCTTGCTTGGATACTTCTGACGAGCAGCATCAATCGTTGCAATGATTTCTGTTGGATGGTGGGCAAAATCGTCAATAATGACTGTATCATTAACAACCTTTTCTGTAAAGCGGCGTTTGACACCTGCAAAAGTCTTCAAGTGTTCAGCAACCAATCTCAAATCAAAGCCAGCAATGTAAAGATTTGCAATCACTGCTGTAGCATTCATGACATTGTGTTTACCAAATGTTGGAATTTGGAATTCTCCCAACTCTTGTTCCTTGTAACGCACCTTAAACTGTGATCCAGTTGTCGATGGTTTCAAGTCATAGGCTACAAAGTCATTATCTGAACCTGTACCATAGTAGTAGATTGGAGCATTGACCGTAATACGACGCAACTGCTCATCTTCACCATAGACAAAAAGACCTTTTTTGACTTGTTTGGCATAATCGTTAAAGGCGTTAAAAACATCTTCTAGGCTAGTAAAATAATCTGGGTGATCAAAGTCAATGTTGGTGATAATGCTGTACTCAGGATAATAAGGAGCAAAATGGCGCTCATACTCATCAGACTCAAAGACAAAATACTGAGCATTGGCTGAGCCACGACCTGTTCCATCCCCAATCAAGAAAGAGGTGTCTGTAATATTGCGCATAACATGAGCCAAAAGACCTGTCGTTGATGTCTTACCGTGAGCTCCTGCTACACCAAGGCTAGTAAAACCTTTCATGAATTCACCCAAGAACTCATGGTAGCGTTTGTAGCTAAAGCCTTGTGCATCAGCAAATGCAATCTCCACATTATTATCTGGACGAAAGGCATTCCCTGCAATCAATTCCACATCAGCAGTAATATTTTTCTCATCGAAAGGCAAGATGTCAATACCAGCTTGCTCCAAGCCACGTTGGGTGAAGTAGTACTTCTCTACATCACTTCCTTGAACCTTATAGCCCATTTGGTGTAGCATGAGAGCCAATGCACTCATTCCTGACCCTTTAATTCCGATAAAATGATAGGTTTTTGTCATGTTATTCCTCTTCTATATTTGTTAAATTTAATTCCTGGGCAACCTGACGCTCTCGGTGTTGCTGGCGCTCAGGATAATTATAGACCTGACTTCTCTTCAAGAAGTCATACGAATTTTTCTTAATCGGTTGCTCTTGCTCCCTATCTTCTTTCTTCAAAGAATAGACAGCTGGAACGTCGGCCAAAATATAGTCTGTCTGGCGCAGTCTGTCCGCCAACCGCGTGAGATTTCCCACTTTTTCCTCAGGACTTGGCGTGACTGGTGGTTTGACAAAAACTTTGGCTGGTGCAGGCTTATCATCTCTCAGGTAAGGTGCTGTCCGTTTCTTCTTCAAATCCTCACGGGCCTGTTCACGAGCTACTTGACCCTGAGTTTTATGAGAAGAAGGTTTGGTTTGAGCCAGGTGTTGATGACGTTCTCTACGAGAATAAGAGCTTGATTTAGCCTCAAAGAGAGGAGGCAAGAGGTCATCGTCCGTCACTACACGGCCAGTCCCGCTTACCGCTTGCTGACTAGCAGATGTCCCAGCAAATTCTTTTTCTTTATACGGCCCCTTGATATTGCTAATCAAGTCACTTTCGTCATATAAACTCATAATTGGATTTTCTCCTACTAGTACCTCATTATCAGCTACTAGCGGAAATCTTTTTTCTTGTCTAATCATAAGTCATCCTTTCGAACCCTTATTATACCATACTTGGCTTAGATTTGCCTAATACCACGCTAAGACCTTGTCTAGACTAACTATTCTATCCCCAAAATAGCACGAATATCTTCAACCGTCAAGTTTGCACGGCTTTCACTACCATTGAGGACTGATTTAACCAGATTTTTCTTATTTTCCTGAAGGGCTTGGATTTTTTCTTCAATGGTTCCTCTGGTAATCAGGCGGTAGCATTCTACTTTTTCAGTCTGCCCCATTCGGTGGGCACGACTAATGGCCTGGGCTTCCACCGCTGGATTCCACCAGAGGTCAACCAGGATAACCGTGTCTGCACCGGTCAAATTCAGACCAACCCCACCTGCTTTCAAGGAAATAAGAAAAGCATCACGGCTACCAGCATTGAAGGCCTGGGTCATTTCCTGGCGTTGATTGGCAGGGGTTGAGCCTGTCAGAGTATAAGAGGTTAAACCAATTTCTTTTAATTGTTCTTCAATCTGCTCCAGCATTTGTCTGAATTGGGAGAAAATCAGGACCCTATGCTCGCCCTCTTTCAGTTGCAGGAGCAGTTCTTTCAGGCTATTGAGCTTGCCACTCTCTCCCCTGAAATCATCCATGAACAAACTAGGTGTGTCACATATTTGGCGCAAACGAGTAATCCCTGATAGAATTTCAATCTTGCTTCGGTTGATTTGGGCATCATCAGCGCCAGCAATTTTAGACTGCATTTGTTGGAGCTGGGCCAGATAGATAGTCTTTTGCTCATCAGTCAATTCATTGAGTACATTGACTTCTGTCAAATCAGGCAACTCCTGCAGAACATCTTCCTTATGCCGTCTGAGGACAAAGGGCTGGATGGTCCGAGCAATCTCTTTGGTACTTAACTTGCTAAAGGCCTGTTTACCGGGCAATAAACCTGGAAGTACAATCTGAAAAATAGACCACAATTCTGTCAGATGATTTTCAATCGGTGTACCTGAAAGAGCGAAACAATTCCCAACCTCAAATTCTCTCAGTAGCTGAGCGATTTTAGATTGGGCATTTTTCATGACCTGAGCCTCATCTAAAATCAAGTAGTCAAACTTTTCTTGTTTGTAGAGATCAATATCCTGCCTAAAAGATGGATAGGATGTTACCAAAATTTGATGCCCCTGACCAATCAAGTCTACTCGCTGCTCCTTACTTCCGTGAACAACCCCTACGTCTAAATCCGGAGCAAAACGCTGGCATTCGTCTGACCAGTTATAGATTAAACTCGATGGTGCCAAAATCAAGACCCGAATATCCTTGGTCATCCGACTGGATAGAAAAGCGATGGTTTGCAGGGTCTTTCCAAGTCCCATATCATCCGCCAAAATCCCACCAAAGCCATAATGGTCCAACATAGACAGCCATTTGATACCAGTTTGCTGGTAATCTCTCAATTCAGTTTTTACATCCACATCAGGCAAGGGAAAGCGGTCAGGCTTGGCAAGATAGCTAGCCATTTCTTGAAAATCCTTTGAAAAACGAACTTGATCATAGCTAGAAAGCGACTGGGCTAATTGGTAACCTGCCAAGGCATGAACCTGCACCTGCCCACCCTTGCCATGTTTAGCTCGGAGCTGAATAAGGGTCTGACTGATTTTCCGGGTTTCCTCATCGAAAACAAGGACTTTCCCGGTCGGGCTAGTGTAATGGTCCTCTTGATCGAGCAAGGCTTCAATAACCAGGTCAATTTCAGACTGATCAATTCCAGATAAATCGAATGAAATATCCAAAAGCGAGCCATTTCGCACAATTTCCAGCTGTGGTTTGACTTCAACCAAGAGGGACCGAAGATTTTCCGTTAGATAAACTGGTCCCATTTTTTCTAGCAAGGGCAGCTGTTGACGGAAGAAGAAATAGACCTCCTGTTGACTGAGAGCGGGTCTTTGAGCCAGGTATTTGCCACGAAAACCAGCCAAACCGATTGTCTGATAGACAGCCTCTAGGTGCTGAAAATGACTGGCAAATGGAAGGAGGCTCAGCTCTTCCTCACTTCTAACCAAGCGACCATCAAAATCTAAAACTAATTGCAAGGACAGACTTCCATTTCCCTCCATCTCCATATGGAAATGAGGGATGAAATCGTGAATTTTAAATCGTTTGGGTGCCTTGACCGTCCCAATGGTCTGCAGATCTAGCAAAGTCAGGGCCAAGCGATCCTGGTCCTGAAAATCGACCTGAACCTTTCTCGAACCAGACTCGGTAGGCACTAGATTAGAAATATGTCCAATCAGCTGTTCCTGCATCCGATTGACACTATAAATAACCCCATCAAGCAAGAGATAACGCCCTTGAAGGAGAGGACGAACAGCTTTTTCATGAATAACCATCTCAATCATGTGCGTATGGACTGTCACATCAAAGTGATAAAGTCCAGTTTCCTCTGTCAACGGAAGTACCATCAAAGATGAGTAGGAACGTTGTTCATAGGTAAAGACAAAATCATCCAGCTGGTTCAACAAGTCAAGCCCTTCTTCAAAATAGGCTTGAGGCAAACGGAAATGACGGCCAAAATGGATGAGAATATCCGAATCTAAACCTACCTTCTCCGGAATTAAGGTCCAAAGGAAATCCAAAAGAGCCTGGCTAACTTCATCAAAGTTTTCATAGGCCAGCTGCTCATAGTAATTTTTCCCGATTTGGTAATGCCCATTGGTCTTGAGTAAGCGCAAAAAAGCACCAATGTCCCTTACAATATAGGAACGGGTGTCTGGTAAACGGCTTATTTTCAAGGTCCAGTCTATCTGCCGATCATAAGGCAACAAGCTCCCCTCAACAGAGAGGCGATACTTGATGCCCATTTCTGGTTTGGGACGCAAAATCTCATCTAAAAAGAGGCCACCAAAATAAGTCCGCCGGACCGTTTCCTTATGCTGATCTCCCTCTTCTTTCCGAGACTGCTCCAGATTTTTACCAACCCCATCATTTTTTAAATAATACTCCGTAGCTGCCAAATGCTGACAGTAGCCCTTGCTTTGAAACAAGTGACAACTACACTGCAAATCACTGTCATCATCACTATAAACAAAACGTTCCCCAGCAATATCCAGCTCCAACTTCCCATTCTCGCTCTGAAGAACAGTCAGTTGCCCAGCCTCATACAAATCAATTCCTTCTTGGCGAACCCGCCCCGGCATCATGCGACCCATAGCAATACCTCTTTTGACCTAGCATAATCTCTAAAATATTATCTTTTCATTATAGCATATATCATGTGATAATTCTTTGCCTAGGCATCAAAAAAAACACCAGTCAATCAACTGATGTTCCTAGAAATCATTTTATAATATTTTGTCACTTGCCACATTTTCTTCACAAAACCAAGTGTTTTTAAGAGCCAAAATAGGAGAATTGGTATGAAAAGGATTGCTAAAATGAGATTAACCCAGCCCTTTCCATCCAGAAACATTAGGAGAAATATTGTTGGTACAAAAGTAAGCAGACCAAGCATCAAGAAATTGATTAGAAGCCCCAACCAGCCCAGCCAGTAGCGAAGTCCAAAAGGAGCATACTTTCTTTCATCGAAATCTGCCAAACCCGCCAAAAATTCAAATACTAGTTCGCCTAAAAATTCCATACTAGACTTCCTTTCTGACCTGTCGGTAATACTTGGTTCGTCGGACAAGGGTTTTCATCGCATGTAGGGATAGGAAGCTTAGGCCAATTGCACATAACAAAAAGAAGATGAAAAGCAAAACCGTAGGCTGTTCAAATCGATGATAGACCATGGTTGAACCACCTGTAAAAGCGATAAAATAGGATGCCAAAGTCACCAAATTGAGCCAGATGCAAGCCACCAGTCCCAGCCAATAACGAAAGCCGAAAGGCTTATACTGACTGTCTTCATAAAATACAAGAAAAAATGATGAAAAAGAAAGCAATACCCGTGTTGTAAAATGAAGTGCAACAAAAAAGACATGTTCGTCTGATATACTAGAATTCCCCAACTCAGTATAGAAAGCAGATGAACATGT